>JBFLWP010000005.1 GCA_040757595.1 Nitrospirota bacterium
GCAGCAGGCGTGCTGCGTGATGGACCGTAATGACGTGAACCTCTTCCTGCCGCAGACGATAGACGATGCGATAGGGTGGGCGAATGATCTCGCGCAGGGTCGGCTCCTGATATTCGGGCACGATGCGGCCCGACTCAGGAAAGGCCGGGAGTTGTTCGACGGCTGCGACGATGCGCTTGACGACCAGATCGGCGGCGTATGGCGAGTCTCGCTCGATGAAGGTTTTGATGGCTTGCGTGTCTTCGATGGCCCGGCGCGTCCAGATGATCCGTCTCATGCGGTCAAGCGCCGTGTTGCCTCCTCATGCGAGACGGTCTCGCCTCGGTCCGACTGTCGAAGGCCTTCTTCGACTTTGGCGAGAAAACACAGGCGTTCGATGGCCTCTTCAACAGTGGTCTCGTCGGGCAGTGGCCGGAGGGCTTGAAGGATTTTTTCTTTGGTGATGGCCGTGCTCATAGGAGACCTCACATGCCTCATCGGATGGTCGCACCGGCTCTCCTCAGAACGGCTCGACTCGCTCTAAGGGGAGAATCACCGGGTGGCTACGTGTGCCACATTGTAGGGGGGAACAGTTGAAAGAGCAAGCCGGTGCTGACTGGGGCGCCGGTCAAGTCTGACATTTCGAGTTCGTGACCGCGACAGGGCTCCCGGGACCGGAGTGACGGTTCGTGTGCTGCGTCTGCGCCACGGGCCTGGCGCTCAGGGCTCTCTGGTCAGGTCAATCGGGTCCACGCTGAACTCGTGCTCGTGCGCGAGGGCATAGGCGAGGGCCGGCGGGTAGAGATCGGTGATCCAGCCTCTCTGTCGCAACCAGAGCCGCACCGGATGTCGGTCGAAATAGGCCTGATAGGCGCGATACTGCCGAAAGGCGGAGTCCAGCTTGGCCTGGAGGCTGGCCCGATCGTCGGGCGTCAATTCCCGGAAGACGAGGCCGAGGGCATCGTCACCGAGCCTGCTTATCTGGAGCTTCACCGTCTGCTCCGCAGAATTCCATCCGGGTTCGTTGTACCGATTATGGCACCGAGCGGCTCAAATTTTGCCAGTACCTGGCCGGGACGACCTCGTCAGATGCTACAGCGCAAAGACTCTGCCGTCGCGCACAGGCCGATCGGTCTGAGTCTCCAACGCTAACCCACTTTCTCGACAAACATGCGCGCCGCCTTCAGCGCATCCTTCACGATGTTTGCGTTGTACAGCAGTCCGCGGTAGTAGCCGGCAGTGTGGAGGGTGTCGTAAAGGTTGTTGAACTCCCGGAGCAGCCTGCCGTTATGGATCGCCAGGTACTTTTGCAGGGCACGGCGGTAGCCATCCACGGATTGAGGGAGCGCCCGTTCGGGAACTCCTCGCTTCAAGAGTCCCTGATTAATGGCCTCCAGCACGGCGAGATACGCCGTGCCCAGCGCTTCACGAACTGGCTTCCGGTCAAGGTAGATGTCGTCCTCGATTGGTACCTGCTTGAGCAGATCTCTGGCGTTGTGAAGATAGCGAAGGGCCTCTTTCTGCATCTCGTACCCTCGTCTGCGGGGAAGCGGTCCCGGTGAAGCTTCTACCATGCCTGAGCCGGCTGAAGCAATGTTATCCCCGCGTGGCAGAGTCTGCGAGAATAGAGCCGGGCTTGTCGGAGGGATGCTCATCTGCTACAGTCCACCCATGGCGCGCTTCGTCGGCAAAGGCTTCCTCGCGGCGGGATTCCTGCTGGGGATCTACGGGCTGACCGAGGCCCAGCCGTCGCTGCTCCGGTCAGGACTGGCGCTGGTGGTCGCGGGCATCGCCGCAATGAGCTATGGGCTCTACCAGGCGCTGGCTCCACGGAACAAATAACGAGTGACGGGTGACGAGTGACGAGCGTGTGACAGCCCTCGAGCCCCGGGACATGGCCTGGCTGGACAAGGGCCTGCTCGGGATCGAGTGGTCGGACGGACACAAGGGCATCTATCCGGTCCGCTACCTGCGGCAACATTGTCCCTGCGCCGCCTGCACCGATGAGTGGACCGGGGAGCTGCGCCTCAAGCCGGATGACGTTCCGATGTTCATCGCCGTGCAGGACATCGAGGCGGTCGGCCGGTACGCGCTCAAGTTCGCCTTCAGCGACGGGCACGATTCGGGCATCTACTCCTTCACCTTCCTCCGCCGCCACTGCCAGTGCGACTCGTGCGTGCCGGTGAAGCCGGAACAGCCCAGGAGCCGGCGGCTTCTGTGAGACGAATGGGCAGGCCAGTCGGACCGGCCCTCATCTTCCTTTCCCTGTTTGCCGTCTCGTGCCATCTGATTCCCCCTCATCTCAAGCCGCTCCCGTCCGCGGACGAGCAGAGGGCGATGGTCCAGCGGAACGATCTGCGCCTCCATCGGTTGAGCAGCCGCGCCTTTCTGGAAGCCTGGGGGCCTCCGACTTACGAGTATCGGGCCACGACCCAGTTCTTTGCGGTCGAGGACGGCAACTACATTCCGCGATTCCTGGTGCCGACCGGGGAGGCTCCGCCCAATTCGGAGGACGTGGCGATGGCGGGGGATGGGTACTTCCTGGCCTATGAGCAACGTGGCGAGGTCGTCGGGTTCCTCGACGACCGGCTGGTCTATCGCAGCAGGATGTCCGCGGAGAAGATCCGGGCTCTGGGAAAACAGTGGCAACGAGAGTCGCAATTTCATACGGATGTCGAGCGATCCCTCACGCCGCGTTAGCCCCACAACCTGCCCTTGATGATCCGTGCCTCAATGGCTGAACGGTCCTGCAAGGTCTTGATGGTCTCCTCGGAGGCCGTGCCCTTCGCCAAGACGGGCGGGCTGGCCGACGTAGCGGGGGCCCTGCCGCGCGAATTGGCCAACCTAGGCCATCAGGTCCGGTTGGTGATTCCACGGTATGGAACGATTGGAGACCGGTACGGCTTCCGGGAATGGAAGCGGATCGAGGTGCCCGGTCCGGCCGGTCCGGTTCCCGCCGTGATCGAGCGGAGCGTGATGCCGGGCTGCGACGTGCCGGTGCTGGCGATCCGCCATGACCACTATTTCAACCGGGCTGGGCTCTATGGGGAGGCCGGATCGGATTATCCCGACAACCTGGACCGTTTCGCCTTTTTCTGCCAGGCGGTGATGGAGCTGGTCCCTCTCTTGTCACGCGGGGAAGGCGAGGGGGGCGAGGCGGACGGGGGGGGATGGACGCCGGACCTCCTGCACGCGCACGACTGGCAGACGGCGCTCGTTCCCGTGTACCGGCGGACGCTCTACGCGGGCCAGCCGGCGCTCGCGAAGCTGCGCAGCCTGTTCACCGTCCACAACATGGGCTACCAGGGCCTCTTTCCCGCCTCGGCCTATCCCAAGACCGGGCTCGGCTGGGAGTGGTTCACGCCGCAATGGCTGGAGTTCTACGGACAGCTCAACCTGCTCAAGGGCGGGTTGGTCTCAGCCGACTGGCTCACGACCGTCAGCCCGACCTACAGCCGGGAGATCCAGACGGCGGAGCTCGGGTTCGGCCTGGAGGGGGTGGTGCTGGAGCGGAGGGACCGGGTGGTCGGCATCGTGAACGGGATCGACGTGGACCAGTGGAACCCGGCGACCGATCCGCACCTGCCGGCCCGCTACTCGCCGCGGGACCTCTCCGGTAAGCGGACCTGCAAGGAGGCGCTGCAGCGGGAGATGAGCCTGCCGGTCCGGGACGTGCCCCTCGTCGGGATCGTCTCCCGGCTTTCCTGGCAGAAGGGGCTCGACCTGCTGGCCGAGGCCCTGCCGGCCCTGATGAACCGGGATCTGCAGCTCGTGCTCCTGGGGACGGGCGAGCCGGCGCTGGAGGCACAATTCCGCGCCCTGCGCGACCGGTTCCCCAAGCAGCTCGGCCTGCGCATCGGGTTCGACGAGGGCCTGGCGCACCGGATCGAGGCGGGAGCCGACCTGTTCCTCATGCCGTCCCGCTACGAGCCCTGCGGGCTGACCCAGTTGGCCAGCCTCCGTTACGGGACCGTCCCCGTCGTCCGCCGCACCGGCGGGTTGGCCGATACGGTCGTGCCCTATGGAGCCGGGACCGGTTCGGAGGGGCCAGCCACCGGCTTCCAGTTTCAGGATGCGACTCCGGACTCGCTGCGGGAAGCGGTTGAGCTGGCCCTGCTCGTCTATGCGGACCGTGACCGGTGGCTGAAGTTGATACGGGCCGGGATGGAGACGGACGTCTCCTGGGCCAAATCGGCGCGGGCCTACGCCGGCCTCTACCGGCGGATGCTGGAGGGGAAGCCGCGTGATGGGTGAAGGGTGATGCGTGATGGGTTAAAGAGAACTGGGTTCCGATTACAGTCAGAACTCATCACCCATCACTGATCACCTATCACAGTTCTTCACCGGCTGGGGCGCAGCGTCTCTTCCTCGTACTGGGAAAACAGGCGCTTGGTTTCCGGGTGGAGCGGGAAGTGGGGACTGTGCGGAATCCCCACGGAGCGGAAGAGCGGGGCCAGCTTGCCGTTGGGGTGGAGATAGCCGGCGCGGAGCGGCACCGAGCGACGGTGGTGCCGGACCAGGTGGCAGGGCGTGGGTCTGATGCTGGTCAGCCAGTCGGCGATGTCCTGCGGGTTGCCGATGGACGCCGACAGCAACAGGAGCCGGGCCTGGGTCGGACAGAAGATGATCGTTTCCTCCCAGACGACTCCCCGCTCCGGATCGGCCAGGTACTGGGATTCGTCCATGATGACGAGGCCGAGCGTGTCCAGCCGCACGTCAATCTCGCCGCCCGCCGCGTCGTAGAGCAGGTTCCGCAGGATCTCCGTGGTCATGATCAGGAGTGGGGCCTGCTGGTTGTCCTTCCGATCGCCCGTGAGAATGCCCACCTGGTCGGCTCCGAACAGCCGCGAAAACTCCGTGTACTTGGTGTTCGAGAGGGCCTTGAGGGGCGAGGTGTAGATCACGGTCTCCTCCGCCTCGATGGCCCGTCGCGCGGCCTCGACCGCCACGTAGGTCTTGCCGCTGCCGGTCGGCACGCTGACGATCACGTCCGTCGTGGCCAAGTGGCCCAGGGCCTCCTCCTGCCAGGCGTCCGGTATGAAGGGGCGGGGAGGCGGGACCCCGATGCCTTCCAAAAAGGCCGAGAGGTCCGGCGCCGGCTCAGCCGGCTCCTTCTCCCCGTGGCCCCGGTGCTTCTCCGACTGATTGACATGCGAAGAGCCGGGGGCCGGAGGCCTGGGCTTGCCCTCTCGGGCGGCTGGCTGTGGCTTCTTGGCCCCTTCCTCGATCAGGGCCGTCAAATCCGACTCCAGGCCGGCCCGGTTCTCCGCCGTGTGTCGGAGCAGGGCCTCGATCAGCCGCCGCTTGCCCAAGCGGAAGTGCCGGTGTACCCGTCCGTGGGCCAGCCGATGCAGCCGGCTGACCGGCTGTTCGGCGAGCAGTTTTTCGAGTTCATCAGTGGTCATAACCCTCGTGACTCGTCACGCGTCACCGGGACCCATTGCTCTGAAGAATGCAAGGGGTGCCCCCGTCACGGCAGTTCTTCAAGGACTCCCCGGCGCAGGGCCTTCATGGCCCGGCTGGCCGTGTCGGCCAGGCCCGGGTGGGTGCCCTGCAGGGTGTGGACCTGCGAGAGGTACTCGAGCGTCCGCGCCAACAGGCGGTAGATGTCCCCCTCCGCCATCGTGGTCGTCCGGCAGAGGCCGATCCAGGTCACGGCGGGATCGCCCACCCAGCGTTCGGTCAGGGCCGCCACGTCCCCCCGCAGGAGCGGCGGATCCTCGTAGGGGGCCAGGGACTCGGCCAGCCTCCGCGCCTGTCCCATGAGCGAGGCCAGGCCGGGACTGCTCCGTGGGAACGAGCCGGGCCGGTCGTCGTCGTGGGCGATGCTGGCCAGGATGCCGGCCAGGACCTGGGGCTCGATGCCGCTGAAGGCGTCGGCGCGGATCAGCTCGGTGATCAGGAGCGAATGGTCAATGCGGATCAGCCGCGCCCATTCTCCCTCCTCGGTCAGATGGAAGGTCTGGGTGAGGTAGCCGAACTCCTGCAGGGCTTCGGCTTTCTCCTGGAACTGGTGCCAGAGGCCGGTGCGGAGCGAGTGGACCATTTTCGTGTGTCGCTGGATGTCCTGGCGCAAGCGCAGGGCCGCCGCATGGTCTTTCTGGCAGGCGGGCCGGGACGGACAGCTCGGGCAGGGAAACTCGTCGGTCAGCGTCTGTGCGATCTCGGTCGCCTCCGGCTCCGGCTGGATCACGGTGGGGAGCGCGGGCAGCCGGGCAGGCAGCTCCGCCGACTGCCGGAGAAGTTCGTCCAGACTCTCGGGCGTACACCAGGGATAGGCCGGCGCTTCGACCACGTCGAAGGTCCGGTCGAAGACCTGGGCGACCTGGCTGGCGGGGCATTCGGTGACCGCACCGGTCGGGCGCAGCACCGTGACCATGGGGCTCCGCTGTCCCCGGCTCCGGTACTGGCGGAGCACGATCCCTCGCCCCTTGGGCAGGCCCACGACGCGGCCCGGCGAGAGGAAAGGCAGGCGGGCCGCGACTTCCGGCGACTCCTTCGGCCGGGGTCCCGCGTGGCGGCTGTGCAGCCGGTGCGCCTTCTGCTTTCTGGCATGGTCGAAGACCTGCCACTGGGTGACCCAGTCGGTGCAGACCCGGGGTCCGTAGGGCTCCATCTGGACGTGCAGGGCGTCGAGCTTGCGCTCCAGCGCCTCCGCCCGGCGGTTGAGCTGGAACTGCGCAAAGCTTTTCGCCAGGATCGCCTGGATTTGGTCCAGCGGGTGGGCCTTCAGCAGGTTCAGGACCATCGGGTAGGTGATGACGAACTGGCTGTCGATGGGCTCGGGCTGACCGGTCAGCCCCTTCGTGATCACGGTCAGGTCGATGTAGGGGGACGGGGTCACCACCGCGAAGCCGACCAGGTCCTTCCCGCGCCGACCGGCCCGGCCTGCCAACTGCTGCACTTCGCTGACCGTGAGGTCCGTGAAGTCCCGGGTCTTGCGCACGCTTGACTGGGTGAGCACGACTGTCCGGGCGGGGAAGTCCACGCCGGCGGCCAGGGTCGTCGTGGCGAAGACCGCGTCCAGACAACCCTGTCGCATCAGTTCCTCGATCGCGATCTTCCAGGAAGGAAGGTGGCCCGCGTGGTGGGCGGCGACCCCGGTGCGCTGGACGGTGGCCTGGAGCGGGTGCTCCGCGATGCTGGGGAACTGCGCGGTCAGGTCCTTGAGCACCGAAGCGATGGCTTCCTGCCGCTCCGGCTGCAGCGCGACGTGGCTGCGCTGGAAGGCCTGGATGGCGTCGTCACAGGCGCGCCGCGACGTCAGGAACACGATGGCTGGGGTGAGGTTCTTGTGGCGGAGCGCACCGACCAGGTCAACCGGATGAATGGACGGAGGCATTCAGTTTCATTCCTTTAGAAATGACCACGAGACCGGACTCGGTGACCGTAAAGCGGCTTCGATCGGCCTCCAGGTCGTAGCCGATCTCGGTCTTGGGGGGGATGATCACTTCTTTGTCGATGATCGCGCGCCGGATGCGCGCGTGCTCGCCGATGTGGACGCTCTCCATGACGATCGACTCGCGGACCTCGGCGTGGTCCTCGACCCGGACGTTCGGGGACAGCACGGAGTTCTGCACGCGGCCGCCCGAGATGATGCAGCCGCCGCAGACGATCGAGTCCAGGGCCACGCCCATCCGCCCGCCCTGGAAATCCTGAGCGAAGACGAACTTGGCGGGCGGGAATTGGCCCTGGTAAGTACGGATCGGCCAGTTCTGGTCGTAGAGGTTGAAGAGCGGGTCCACCGCGACCAGATCCATGTTGGCCTCCCAATAGGCGTCCAGGGTCCCGATATCCCGCCAGTACTTCACCGCCTTCTTGTTTTCGTCCTGGAACTTGAAGGCGTAGACCCGGCTCTGCTGGATCATGCGCGGCACGATGTTCCGGCCGAAGTCGTGCAGGGTCTCCCGCTGCGCGTCCTCGACGAGGTGCTTGCGGATGACCTCGGTGCGGAACAGGTAGATGCCCATCGAGACGAACGCATGGGCCGGATCGCCGGGGAGCGGCATCGGAGCGGCCGGCTTCTCGTCGAACCGGACGATCCGGCAGTCCTCGTCCACCCCGAGCACGCCGAACCGGCTGGCCTCCTCCAGCGGAAACTCCAGGGCGCCCACCACCGCGTCGGCCTGCTTGGCGAGCAGGAAGTCGTACATGTCGGCGTAGTTCATCTTGTAGATGTGGTCGCCGGCCAGGACCAGGAGGAATTCCGGCGGCTCGTTCTCCAGCAGGAACAGGTTCTGGTAGACCGCGTCGGCGGTGCCCCTGTACCAGTCCTCGCTGATCCGCTGCTGGGGAGGGATCGAGGCGATGAACTCGCCGAGCTCGGGGTTCAGGATGTCCCAGCCGACGCGGATGTGCCGGTCCAGCGAGTGGGACTTGTACTGGATCAGCACCGCGATCTGCCGGAGCCCGGAGTTGATGCAGTTGCTGAGGGTGAAATCAATGATCCGGTACTTGCCCCCGAAAGGCACGGCCGGCTTGGCCCGGTGCTGTGTGAGCGGGTACAGCCGTTCGCCCTTGCCCCCGGCCAGGATCATCGTCAGGATGTTCCGCATGGCACCGAATTGTAACAGGGCCGCGGGGAAATGGGAAGGAAGAAGGGGGGAGCGCGCGGGCCTGATTGACAGCGAGAACGCGCCGGACAATACTACCGCGGTACCGGTGAGCGCTTCACGCAAAGGAGGTTGGGACTATGGCCGGTGGGCCGGTGATGAAGAAGCGGCGCGCGACGGCGGTCGCGCGCCGGGACGGGCTCGCCCCGTCGGTGGTCAAGAGCGTTTTGTGGCGATTGGATCGGCTTGAGCGTCAAGTGCGGACCCTGTCGGAGTTGGTCCGCAAACACGCGGAGGACGCCGACCGGCTGGTGCGGATCGTCGGCGAGGACCACGAGGCGCTGCGCAAGGAGTTGCTGCGCGAGCATCAGGCCCGGCTCCGTGTCCGCAAGCGCGCGCGGGCAACCGGGGCCGGGATCGGGCTGCTGCGATAGGGTCTCTTCCCCGGAGGCGAGTCGGTGGCCGAATCCAGCGTCGAAATTCGCGAGGTGGTCAAGCGACACGGTCAGACCGTGGCGGTGGACCGTTGCTCGCTGGAGGTCCGGCGGGGAGAGTTCTTTTCCATTCTGGGCCCCAGCGGGTCCGGCAAGACCACGATGTTGCGGCTCCTGGCTGGCTTCGAAGAGCCGGACGAGGGGGAGATCCTCATCGAGGGCCGGTCCATGCGCCACGTTCCGCCGAACCGGCGGCCGGTCAATCTGGTCTTTCAGCAGTACGCCCTGTTCCCCCACCTGAGCGTGTTCCGCAACGTGGCCTTCGGGCTCGAAATGCGGGGGACCGGCCGGGCCGAAATCCACGCACGGGTCTCCGCCGCGCTGGACACGGTCAGGCTGGCCGGCAAGCTGGACCGTCTGCCGGCCCAGCTCTCGGGAGGGGAACAGCAGCGGGTGGCCCTGGCCCGCGCCCTGGTCAACCGCCCCTCCGTGCTCCTGCTGGACGAGCCGCTCGGCGCCCTGGATCAGCAGCTCCGTCAGGAGATGCAGGTCGAGTTGAAGACGATCCAGGAACAGGTGGGCATCACCTTCGTCTGCGTCACCCATCACCAGGAAGAAGCGCTCACGATGTCGGATCGGGTCGCGGTCATGCACCACGGTCGCCTCGTGCAGGTCGGGGCTCCCCGGGAGATCTACGAGGCTCCGGCCACGTCGTTCGTGGCGGGTTTCATCGGGGAGTCCAATTGTCTCGCCGGACGGCTGGCTGGCGAGTCCGGCCCCTGGTGCCGGATGACGGTGCCGGAGCTTCCGAGCGTGACGGTCCTGGCGCAGCCGCCCGACGGCCTCGGAGCCGGGGCCGGAGTGACGCTCCTGCTCCGCCCCGAGCGCGTGCACCTGTCCCGCGAGATCAACGTTGGGGGGTTCGAGAACGTCGTTCCCGCCAGGGTCGGCAAAGCGATCTACAACGGGAGCGAAATCCAGTACCTGGTGAGCCTCGCCGAGTCCGTCGTGTGGAAGGTCAAGGTGCCGAACGCGGGCGGAGATCAGAAACAGTTCCTGCCGGGCGAGGCGGTCTTCGTCCGCTGGAGGGCGGGAGAGGGAGTGGTCCTGACCGAGTGACGCGTTTCAGGCGGCGAATGATGGATGCAGGCGAGGGGGAGACGGTGGCATGACGGACGCGGCGAAGGGGCGAGGGGGGGACGGGGCGATCGCCCCGTCCCCGCGTCTCCGCGTTGGGCTCTTCGCCCGTCACCCGTCACGCGTCACCGGGACGTGGCTTCTAGCCCCGGCCCTGGCCTGGATGGGAGCCTTTTTCTTCTTCCCCGTTTTGCTGGTGCTGGCGATCAGCTTTGCGTCGCGCGGGACCTACGGAGGGGTGGAATGGACCTTCAGCCTGGCCAACTATGCGGAGACGGCGCATCCGCTCTATCTGAAGATCTTCGCCCGCTCGCTGGCCCTGGCCGCAGCCACGACGGTCCTGTGCCTCGTCCTGGGATTTCCCTTGGCTTACTACATCGCCAGACTTCCGCCGCGCCGGCAGCAGGTCTGGCTGCTCCTGGTCATGATCCCCTTCTGGACCAATTTTCTGGTCCGCACCTACGCCTGGATGTTCCTGCTCCGGACCGAGGGGCTGCTGAACACCGTCCTGCTGAGCCTGGGGCTCGTCAGCAGCCCGCTTGAAATCCTTTACACGGACGCGGCCGTGCTGATCGGGCTGGTCTACGGCTACCTCCCGTTCATGGTTCTTCCGCTCTACGCGGCCGTCGAGCGGCTGTCCCCTTCGATGGTGGAAGCGGCGTGGGACCTCTACGCCACGGCCTGGGCCGTCTTCTGGCGGGTGATCCTGCCCCTCACCAGGCCGGGCGTGGTCGCCGGCTGTATCCTGGTCTTCATCCCGTCCCTGGGCTCGTTCCTGACACCGGACCTGCTGGGCGGGGCGCGGAACATGATGGTCGGGAACCTGATCCAGCACGAATATCTGGTCGTGCGCGACTGGCCGCTCGGTTCGGCCATCTCGCTGGTCCTGATGGGGCTGGTCCTGCTGGGCGTGCTGGCCTATTTCAGGATGGATGGGGGCCGGACCAGCCTGGAGGCGCAGCGATGAGCCGGCGACACCGGTGGCTGTTGGCGGCCAGCGCGGCCGACCTCCTGTTCCTCTACGCGCCGATCGCGGTCCTCATCGTGTTCTCGTTCAACGGGTCCCGCCTCTCCGCCGTCTGGCAGGGAGCCACGCTGGAGTGGTACCGGCTGCTGGTCCAGGACGAGGCCCTGCTCGCGGCCGTGCGAAACAGCTTGGCGGTGGGGACGGTCTCCACGGTCGTCGCGACGCTGCTGGGCCTGTCCGCAGCCGTGGGGCTGGAGCGGCTGCCGCTCCGGGGACAGCGGCTCGTGGAGGGCGCGATGCTGTTCCCACTGGTCGTCCCGGAGATCATGATGGGCGTGGCCCTGATGCTCTTCTTCATCCTGGTCAAGCTGCCGCTCGGGCTGGCCACCGTGATGATCGGCCACGCCGCCTTCAACGTGCCGGTCGTGATGGTCATCGTCCGGGCCAGGCTGCGGAAGCTGGACCCGGCGCTCGAAGAGGCGGCGCGCGACCTCGGCGCGACCCCGTGGCAGGCGTTCCGGCGCGTCACGCTCCCGCTCCTCGCGCCGGCCGTCCTTGGAGCAGTCCTGATGGCCTTCACGGTCTCGCTGGACGACTTCATCGTGACGTTCTTCACGGCCGGCCCCGGCTCCACGACGCTGCCCTTGAAGGTCTACTCGATGGTGAAGTCCGGGGTGTCTCCGGAGATCAACGCCCTGTCGGCCGTGCTGGTGCTCCTCTCCATGGGGCTGATCGGCGTCTCGCTGGCGCTCCAGCGTCGCTGATGGCACAAGTCGGGCTGAGCCCCACGGCGCCTCCGGATGGAACGGAAACGTTGACAGGGCCTGATGAGTGTGATAGCAAGCAACCATTCTCCCTTCCTCAAGCCGATGGCTATGGACGACCGGCAGGCAACCAGGCTGATGCTGCACCGGGCCTTCTGTTGCTTCTTCGCCCTGTTCGTCCTCTTCTACTTCGTTGACAGCCTCCCCGGGCAGGATCTGGAGGCCTCCCCATGGCAGGCCGTGTTCTTGGACGTGGACGAAGCTGACGGGACAGGGGATCGGTCCTGCCCGTCTCTCTCCCACGACCAGCCGGCTGTTTCCTGTTTTTCCGGTCCGATCGCGCAGTTCTTCGACCGGGGGCTTCTCTTCGAAGCCGTGGGCGCCGGTGCCTCCCGGTCGGTACCGATCTCCTCGGCGACGACCCGTGCCCCCCCGGCGGCCTGACCTCACGCGGCGATCTTCCCTCGCACAATCCGATTGTCTCGTGCCGGCTGAGCTTGCGCAGCCCGTGGCGGCGTCGTGGGGGACGAGGGTGTGGAAACTTCGGGCAACTCACCCGGTTGAAGGCGTCGGCAGAAAGCGGTTCCGTGCATGACGCGAAAACCGATCGTCTGCCTGTGGCTCTGCTCGCTCCTGCTGCTCTCCTGCCAGCCTGGCCAGGAGGACGGGACGGAGGGCGGGGCCAAGACGGGGACGGCCACGCTCCACTACTTTACCTGGTCGGACTATGTGGACCGGGAGCTGATCGAGGAGTTCGAGCGGACCGCGGGCGCCAAGGTCGTGGTGGACACCTTCGGCAGCAACGAAGAGCTGCTGGCCAAGCTCCAGAGCGGCGCGGACGGGTACGACGTGGTCGTGCCCTCGGATTTCATGGTGTCGATCATGATCAAACAGGGGCTCTTGGCCGAGCTGGATTTGACCAGGATTCCGAACGCGAGCCTGTTGTTAGAGCGGCTGCAGCGCCTGCCGTTCGATCCGGACCACCGCTATTCGATCCCCTACCTGTGGGGCACCGTGGGGATCGGCTACGATTCGGCCGTGGTGACGGCTCCGCCGGACAGTTGGGAAGCTCTCTGGGATTCACGCTACCGGGGGAAAATCAGCATGCTGAACGACCAGCGGGAGGTGTTCGCCGTCGCCCTGCGTTCCACGGGGGAGTCCATCAACGCCAGGAATCCCGCGGCGATCGAGCGGGCCAAGGCCAAGCTGATGCGCCAGAAGCCGCTGGTCAAGAGCTACAACAGCGAGAACTACGACCAGTTGCTGGCCTCCGGCGAGGTCGTCCTGGCCCACGGTTGGGGCGGAGCCGTGGCCCGCGCGATGGCGGAGCGTCCGAGCATCCGATACGCGATTCCCAAAGAGGGAGGCACAATTTGGGCCGACTGCCTCACGGTGCTCAAGACCTCTCCCAGGAAGGACCTGGCCATGCGCTTCGTCAACTATCTGCTGGACGCGAACGTCGCGGCGCGGACGACCGACCGGATTCTGTTCGCCTCCTCCAACCGGAAGGCCAAAGCCCTCGTGCGGGCCGGCCTCAGGGACAATCCGGCGGTGTACCCGCCGGACTCGAGTCTGGACCGGCTTGAATGGATGAGCGACGTCGGAGAAGCCGTCCGGCTGTACGACCGGGCATGGACCGAATTGAAGCTCCTGTGAGCGAGCCCGACGTTTCCGTCTGCGGGCCGAGGAAATACTTGTTTTATCGGTCTGCGGAAAATCTGTATAATGGCTCGATTCGCTCGGTTCTTTGCGCCAAAAGCTGCATAGGCCGGCGGGTCTGATGCCGAGAGGCCGGGCAACGATGAGCGGACGCGGGAGAGTGATGAGTCGAAGACGAGCCTCCGATCGTGGCATGGTCCGATCGGCATGGCTCGCCGGCGTGGGGCTCATGCTGGCCGGCGGAATCCTGGTTCCAGCGGCCCCGTCGAGCGCTGAGTCGCCCGCAGTCCCGGAGGACAAGCCCGCTCTCAAGTCGGACGCCAAGCCGGAGGCCAAGGCCGAGGGCAAACCCGACGTGGCCCCGGCGCCCGTGCTGCGCCTCAGCCTGGACGAAGCCGTCGCGCTCTTTCTCCGGCAGAACCTGGACCTGCTCATCACGAAGTTCGGGATCGACTATACGAAGGGCCAGGAAATCACCGCGAGGCTCTTTCCGAACCCCAACCTCTACGTCGGCACGATCGGGTCGTTCATCGGGACTCAGTTCGGCCGGCCGTCGAACATCACCAGGAGCGGACAGGTCGTCACGATGGTGCAGCAGCTCTTCGAGATGGCCGGCAAGCGCGGCTATCGGATCGAGAGCGCCGGGTTCGGGACCATGTCGGCGGAGGCGGCGTTCGAGGACGCGATCCGGCAGCTCTCCTTCACGGTCAAGGACACCTACTATCGGGTCCAGTTGGCGCAGCGGCGGCTGGCGCTGGCGGAGGAGAACCGTGACCGGTTCGCGCGCATCCTGGAGGTCAACACGATCCGGTTCAAGAAGGGCTACATCGCCGAGGTGGACCTGATCCGCATCCGGCTCCAGGTCGTGGACTTCCAGTCCCAGGTCATCCAGTCCATCCAGGAGGCGGACACAGCCCGCGCCGACCTCCGGGTGCTGTTGGGCCTGTCGGCCTTGACCGAGCTGGTTCTGACCACGGAACTGGAGTATAAGCGGGTGGAGCCCGACGTCGTGGCGTTGCGGCTCGTCGCGCTGGAAGCCAGGCCGGACATCCGGGTCAAGCGCCTGACGCAATCCCAGCGTCTCGCCGACCTCAAGCTGGCCAAGGCTTACCGCTATCCCGACGTGACGATTGGGGCCGGGTACGGCGTCCAGGGAGCCTTGGGCCCGGACCTCCAAAACCAGGCCATGCTGAACTTCGGCGTCCCGCTTCCGCTGTTCAATCGGAACCAGGGCGGGATCATGCAGGCCGAGGTGGCCATCCAACAGGCGGAGGCGGACCTCCGGAAGACGCTGATTCAGGTGGAGAGCCAGGTGGACGTGGCGTATCGCAACCTGATCCAGAGCCGGCGGCTGGTGGAGGCCTATCGGGCCGGCGTCCTGGACGACGCCCGCGCGACCCTGACGATCGTGGAGCGGGCCTACGAGCGCGGCGGGGCGACGATCCTGGACCTGCTGGATGCGGCCAGGACCTCCCGCACGATCCAGCAGAACTACATCGAGGCCCTCTTCGGCTACCAGCGCAACGTGTATCTGCTGGAGAGCGCGGTGGGGCGGGAGATTGCGTCATGAAGGGACAAGGGGCGAGAGGCGAGAGGCAAGGGGTCGTGATGCTCGCCGTCTTGTGCGTGCTCCTCGCGGCCTGCGGCCGCCCCGAGGAGCCCAGCCCGTCCAACGCGGCGACGCCGGCGGCCAAGCCGGCACAGGGGGCGCCGAAAGACCTGCGGTCCCGCATCGAGACGGCGGTCGTCGCGCCCAGCCAGGTGAAGCCCGTGCTCGCCCTGGCCGGCAAGATCGCCTACGGCGAGGACCGCTACTCCAAGATCTCCTCGCCCCTCCAGGGCCGGGTCATCGAGGTGCGGGCGAAGCTGGGGGATCGGGTGAAAGCCGGGGATATCCTCCTGGTGATCGACAGCCCGGACATCACCGCGGCCTATTCGGATTTCGTCAAGGAAGCGTCGGACCTGGAGTTCGCCACCCGGGCCTATGAGCTGGCCAAGGATCTGTACGAGACGAAGGCCCTGCCGTTCAAGGATTACAAACAGGCGGAGAACGACCTCGTCAAGGCTCGTGCGGAGTTCCGCCGCGCCAAGGAACGGCTGCTCTCGCTGCGGGTGTCGGCGGCGGAATTGGACAAGCCGCTGGCCGAGCAGAAGATCACCTCCAAGTTCGACATGAAGAGCCCCCTCACGGGCACCGTGGTGGAACGGACCGTCACGCCCGGCCAGTCGGTGGGCGGCGATGCAACCCAAGTCCTGTTCACGGTCGCCGACCTGGACAAGCTGCAGATGGTCGCGGACGTCTACGAGCGCGACCTGGGCCTGGTCAAGGTCGGGCAAGTGGCCACCGTCAGCGTGGAGGCCTATCCGGGCATCGCGTTCCCGGCCGCGATCGCCGCCGTGGGCGACGTGGTGGATCCCAGCACGAGGACGATCAAGGTCCGAGCCTGGGTGAGCAACGACGGGCAGCGGCTCAAGCCCGAGATGTTCGCCCGGCTGCACATCCAGGTCAGCGACGAGTCCACCTTCCTGGCCGTTCCGCGAGAGGCCGTGCTGGAGGCCGACGGCAAGGAGTTCGTCTACGTGGTGGAAGACTCGGGCCGGTACGCCAAGCGGGAGGTCAAAACTGCGGTGGCCTCCGCGGACCAGGTACGGATTCTGGAAGGGCTGCAGTCGGGAGAACGGATCGTCACCAAGGGCGCGGTGCTGATCAAGGCGCAGGAAAGCAAGGGATGAGACAGACCGGAACCGGACCCTCGGCGCGCTCTGGGAACCCCTCGCCAGAATGATTCCCCGCATCGTCGAGTTCGCCCTCGAACAACGGGTTTTCGTCTGCGCGCTCGGGCTGATGCTGTTGTTCGGCGGGCTGTACGCCTTCCACATTCTCGACATCGTCGCCTATCCCGACCCGTCTCCGCCGATGGTCGAGATCATCACCCAGTCTCCGGGGATCTCGGCGGAGGAAATCGAGCGGCTGATCACGATCCCCACCGAATTGGGCCTGGCCGGCATGCCGGGTCTGACCGACATCCGGTCCCTGTCCATCTTCGGGCTCAGCGACATCAAGGTCTACTTCGATTTCCGGACCGACTATGTGCGGGACCGGCAGGAAGTCCTGAACCGTCTCGCCATGCTGGATCTTCCGGCTGAAGTGCATCCGACGATCTCGCCCTGGTGGACCATCGCCGAAATCTACCGATACGAGCTGACCGGAAACGGCGTGTCACTCACCGACCTGAAGACGATCCAGGACTGGGACGTGCGACGGCAGCTCAAACGGGTGCCCGGGGTTATTGACGTCACCACGTTCGGCGGCACGACGAAGGAATACCACGTGGAGTTGAATCCCGGCGCCCTGATCAGCTACGGCGTGACCCTGCCGCAGGTGATGACCGCATTGGCCAACAGCAACGCGAACGTGGGCGGCAACTATCTTTCGGTTGGCGCCCAGAGCTACAACGTCCGCGGGGTCGGGCTGATTGGCAGCCTGGACGACATCGAGAACATCCAGGTGGCCGAGAAGGAAGGGACGCCGGTCTTCGTCAGGAACCTTGGCCGGGTCAGTGTGGGCCACAGGGTTCGGCTCGGCAAGGTTGGTCTCGACGATCGGGACGACGTCGTGGAGGGCGTGGTCCTGCTCCAGCGTGGCGCCAAGGCGCTGCCGGTGCTGGAGCGGGTCAAGCAGAAGGTCGAGGAACTCAACACCTGGAGGCTCCCCAAGGGCGTCCAGATCAAGACCTTCTACGACCGGACCGTGCTCATCCACACCACGATCGAGACGGTCGTGGACATTCTGATCAGCGGAGTCCTCCTGGTCTTCGTGATCCTCTACGTGTTTCTGGGGCACTTCCGGTCGGCCGTGATCGTCGCGCTCACGGTGCCGATGGCGCTCCTGTTCACGTTCAGCATGATGGTCATGCTCGGGGAGTCGGCCAACCTGATCTCGCTGGGGGCGATCGACTTCGGCATCATCGTGGACTCGACTCTTCTCATGGTCGAGAGCGTTTTTTTTCACTTATCTCGCAGACCCAGCCCTGCGCTCACCGTGCCGATGCACGTCATGCGCGCGGTGCGCGAGGTCGGCCAGCCGATTTTTTTCGCCACGACGATCATCGTCGTGGCGTTCATCCCCCTGTTCACGATGACCGGCGTGCCGGGCAAGATCTTCGCGCCGATGTCGCTGACCTACGGACTCGCTCTGGCCGGCGCGCTCCTCATGACCTTTACGCTCGCTCCGGCCCTCTGCTCTCTGCTCCTGACGGGACCGGTGCACGAAACGGAAATGCCGGTGGTGCGCTGGATTCGACTGGTGTATCGGCACGCGCTGACATGGGCGCTGGACCACGAAGTTGTGGTCATCGCCTTGGCCGTCGGCCTGTTCGCGGTTACGATGGTGACGGTCCCGCTCCTGGGCGGAGAGTTCATGCCGCACTTGGAAGAAGGGAACCTATGGGTCCGGGCCACGATGCCGGTGGACATCTCGTTCGAGCAGGCCGACCGGCTGGCGGACGAGATTCGCGGCGTCTTCCGGCGGACGCCGGAGGCCACGGGCGTCGTCTCTCAGCTCGGCCGACCGGACGACGGGACCGACCCGACGAGCTTCTTCAACGCCGAATTTCTGGTGAACTTGAAGCCGAAGAAGGAATGGCGGCCGGAGATCGTCTCGAAGGACAAGCTGGTCGAGGAGATCGAAGCAGAGCTGGCCAAGATTCCTGGCATCACCTTCAACTTCTCGCAGGTGATCCAGGACAATGTGCAAGAGGCGATGTCCGGCGTGAAGGGGGAAAACTCTATCAAGCTCTTTGGCACAGACTTGAAGCTCATGGAAGACAGGGCTGCCGAAATCGAGAAGGTCATGAAACGGGTGCACGGGGTGCGGGACCTTGGGGTTTTCCGCCTCTTGGGGCAGCCTAACCTCCTGATCCACGTGGACCGGCAGGCCTGCGCCCGGTACGGGCTGCTCGTGTCGGACGTGAACGCGGTGGTGCAGGCGGCGATCGGCGGCCAGGCGGTGACCAAGGTCTTCGAAGGGGAGCGCTGGTTCGATCTTGTCGTCCGTTTCCTCCCCGAGTTCAGACAGGACAGGGAAGCGATCGAGAACATCCAGGTCAGCACGCCGGAAGGGGCCAGGATTCCGCTCAAGCAGGTGGCGACGATCTCGGTGCAGACCGGGGCCTTCATCATCTATCGGGAGAACAACGAACGGTACATCCCGATCAAATTCAGCGTCCGCGGCCGGGATCTGGAGAGCACGGTGCGCGAGGCGGCCGCTCGGATCAAAGCACAGGTCTCCCTTCCCGAACGGTACCGAGTCGAGTGGCACGGCGAGTACGACCAGCTTCAGGACGAGAAGCGCCGGCTGACGACGATCGTTCCGATCACTCTGGTCGTCATCCTGTTTCTGGTCTACCTGACTGTGCGGTCGTTCCTGGATGCGTCTTTGGTGCTGGTATCGGTGCCGTTTGCTTTGATCGGCGGGATCTTTTCGTTGATGCTGACCGGCACTGGCTTCAGCATCTCTGCGGCTGTCGGGTTTATATCCTTGTTCGGTGTGGCGGTCCAGGGAGCCCTCATTCTCGTTGTTCGGATTCGCAATCTCATGGTTGAGGGGCACGACCTGCGGAGCGCGATCTTGACGAGCACGGAAGTGGGGATGCGCCCCGTGTTGATGGCTACGCTCGCACCCGCGATCGGGCTCCTGCCCGCGGCGGTTGCGACCGGCATCGGCGCCCAATCCCAGCAACCGCTGGCCCGCGTCGTGGTCGGGGGCATGCTCACGGCAGCCGTTCTGATCCTGATGGTCCTGCCGGTCCTTTACCAGTTCGTCCACCGTATGCGTAGGGAGGGAAGTGAGGCGGAGGACGACGGGCCTACGAGCCAACCGACGGCCTAGCGCCGGGCGGGCGTTTCTGGCATGATAAGTTCAGGAAGCAAACGATAAGGGACAAGCAGAGGGGCTGAAACGTGCGGGGCATCGTCGGGGTCATCGTTGGACTGGCGGTCTGGGTCGGAATGATCCAACCTGCGCCGGCCCAGGTGCCGTACGAGGCGCCGCCCAAGGCGCAGGAAGCGCCCGACACCGCGGTGCCCCCGCTGAACAAGCCGCTGGGCCCCGAGGAGGTCAAGCGGGCGGAGGCGCTGCTGCCCCTGCTGGAGGGCAAGCAGGAGTTCTGGGCGATGGGCGAGTTCGTGCACCTCGGCACGCCGGCGGTGCCGGTGCTGCTCAAGGCCCTCTCGATGCCGGCGCCGAGGATCCGCTACAACGCGATCGAGACCCTGTTGATGATCAAGGATCCCAGCGCGGTTCCCGGCCTGCTGGAGTCGGCGACGCAGCCGGAAGAACTGCCGCGGATCCGCGAGCATGCGCTGCGCGTGGCCGTCCGGCTGAATCCGGCCCTGACTCCTCCGGCCATCGAAGTCATGGCCAAGGATCCGGACTCCACGATCAGGAAAACGGCCGCCTTCGAGGCCCGCTATGTGCGGCAGAAAGCCGTCGTGCCGGTGCTGATCGGGCTGATCTCGGACGACGAACAATTCGTGGCGGTCACGGCGGTCCATTCCCTGTGGCTGCTGACCAGACACGAGACCGAGATGCACAACTGGGAGGCCTCGACGAAGCAGGATCGGGCGGAGTGGGCGCAGGAATGGACCGACTGGTGGAAGGACGCACAGGCGACCTTCGAATTGCCTGAGCCGCGACGCCCGCGAAAGCCCCTCTGACCGGGACGGGCCGCCTTGCCGGTCCGCGACGGCCTGTGTTATAAAACCTCCTCATCATTCCACGGACCGACCAAAGCAAACCGATGGCGTTGCTCACGATTGCAAAGCTCGGCAATCCCGTCCTCCGGAGGGTCGCGCAGTCGGTTGCCCCGGCCGAGATCAAGACCCCGGCGATGCAGCAGTTCATCGACGACATGTTCGAGACGATGGCCGAGGCGGAGGGGATCGGGCTCGCGGCCCCGCAGGTCTCCCGCTCCCAGCAGATCGTCGTGATGGAGTGCCGTGGAGAGGGAGGCTTTCCCGCCACCGTGCTCATCAATCCGGAGATCCTGTATTACGGTCCCAACCAGATCGAAATGTGGGAGGGCTGCCTGAGCGTCGACGGGCTGCGGGGCAAGGTCGTCCGTCCCTCGATGGTCCGGGTTCGGGCTCTGGACCGCCACGGGGCTCCGTTCGAGCTGGACGCCACCGGCCTCTATGCAGTCTGCGTCCAGCACGAGATGGATCACCTGATCGGCAAGGTCTTCCTCGACCGGATGACCGACCTCTCGACCCTCACCCAACTCGAGGAGTTCGACCAGTATTGGCGGAAGGAGCACGCCGCGGTCATTTAGCGTTGTGAGCGTTGAGTTTTGAATTTTGAGTTGTGGGTCGTGAAGCAGAAACTCAAAACTTAACGTCCAACACTCAAAATTCTCCGTGAAATCTTTACTCCGCATCCTCCGCTATCTCGCGCCCTACCGTCCGCTCGCTCTGACCACGCTGCTGTGCGCGGCCCTGACCACCGGCCTGGAGCTCGTGCCGCCGTGGCTCGTCAAGATCGTCATTGACGACGTGATTGCGGCCGGCCGGTTCGACTGGCTCCCCTGGGTCGTCGCCGGCCTCTTGCTGGCCTACGGGCTCAGAAATCTGGCCGGTTCCCTCCGCATCCGGTTCAACAACCTGTTGGAGCAGCGGGTCGTGCACGACCTGCGCGAGGAGGTCTTCGCCGCCTTGCAGCGGCTGTCGCTCAGCTACTTCGAGAACCGCTCGACCGGTGAGATCATGTCGCGGGTCGCCAGCGACACGGAGCACGTCGAGCGGATCTTCATTGACGGGCTCGAGGGCATCCTCACCGCTTCGCTGACCCTGGCCGGGATCACGGCCATGCTGTTCGTCCTGAACTGGAGGCTGGCGCTCTTGTCCCTGCTGCCCATCCCGATCCTCGTCCTGGGCGCGATGCTCTTCACCAGGCGGGTCCACCGGTACTACCAGACCATCAGACGGAACGCGGCCGAGTTGAACGCCTACCTCCAGGACGCCCTCTCCGGGATCAGGGAGACGATGGGGTTCAATCGGCAGGCCCACGAGCGCCAACGGTTCGGCGCCCTGAGCCGTCGGTACAGCGACAGCAACCTGAAGGCCATGTTCCTCTGGTCCTACTATTCGCCCGGCATGATGTTCGTCGGCAGCCTGGGAACCGTGCTGATCCTGTGGTACGGAGCGGGGGAGGTCCGGCAGGGGGCGCTCACCGTGGGCGAGCTGGTGATGTTCCTGTCGTACCTGGCCCTCTTCTACGTGCCGATCAACCAGATCCACTCGGTCAACCACATGCTCCAGCACGCGCTGGCGGCCAGCGAGCGGGTCTTCGAGATCCTCGATATGCCGCCGGAGGTGGCGGATCGGGTTGGGGCCGTACCGCCGGCGGACCGGCTGCTGGGGGCGGTGCGGTTCGACGACGTGTCCTTCCACTATCGGCTGGACGTGCCCATCTTGCGGCGTCTCACGTTGGACGTGAAACCGGGGGAACGGATCGCGCTGGTCGGCCCCAGCGGAGCCGGCAAGAGCACGATGCTCAAGCTGCTGATGCGGTTCTACGACGTGCAAGCCGGCGCGGTCACGATCGACGGGCATGACGTGCGGGACCTGCCCCTGGCCTTTCTCCGCAGCCAGATCGGCTTGGTGCAGCAGGAGCCGTTCCTGTTCAACGGCACCGTCCGCGAGAACCTCGCCTACGGAGACCTGACGGCCGATCAAGCCCGGATCGAGGAGGCCGCCCGGGCCGCCCGGGCGCACGAGTTCATCACGGAGCTGCCTGACGGCTACGACACCTGGATCGGCGAACGCGGCGTCAAGCTCTCGGTCGGCCAGAAGCAGCGGGTGTCCATCGCGCGTGTGCTGCTGAAGAATCCTCCCATCGTGATCTTCGACGAAGCGACCTCCAACATCGACACCGAAACCGAAGTCAGGATCCGGGAGGCGCTGCACGAGCTCACCAGGGGACGCACGACTTTCATCATCGCGCACCGGCTTTCGACGTTGCATGACGTGGACCGGATCGTCGTCATCGCGCGCGGACGGATCGTCGAGGAGGGTGCCCACGAGGAGCTGCTGGCCAGCGGCGGGCTCTATATGAGCCTGTACGAGGCCCAATTCCAGTTGTGACCCGCGGCTCCCGTGGTTGCGAGCCGGCGGCCCGGCTGAATATACTGGCTGTCAGGGGGGGAACGGCCGATGGTCCTGATCTTCGAGCACGAACCGCTGGATCACGAGGAGGCCCGTGGCCGGTTCTACCACGTCTGCCGCGGCCGAATCCTCGATGCGGAGCTGGCGGTGCCCCCGCCGGACAAGCCGTATGAGTGCCCGGCCTGCGGGATCGAGTTGGAAGCCGAGGATTTCTGGGTGGCGCGGCTGAAGGGGTCGGTCTAGGCGAAAGCGGGACGATGCCGAGCAGCTCGGGACGAAAGACGGTCGGGGTGGCACGTGGGCTCGTGATGCTCTGCGAGACCTGCTATGACCACGTCGTCGCCGACAGCCTCGTGGACGGGCGGAACTATGTGGCCGATCATGAGGCGCTGTTCGACGCGATCTGCCCCGGCTGCACGGACATCAACCGGCCGCTCATCGACGACATGCTCGGCAGCTCCGAGTAGCCAAGCGCGTCCTGTCTCCGACGGCTGCCCGCGCTTACTTGCAAGTCTTCCCGTCGAAAACCTTACACGCCGATTCCCCGGAGGCTACCTTCCAGGATTTGAGCAGGGGCGCGTTGCCGGGCCTGATCTCCACCACGATGTCGATCATGCTCATGCCTCCGACCGGCAGCTTGTCCAGATGCGGTTTGGCCGCCTCCGGCACTTCCACGGCAAACACCTTGGCGTCGGCCGAGACCACGATGTAGCCCTTTTCCTTGTTGATGAGAATGATGGGGCTGAAGATGCTCTTGTCTTCGGCCAGGACGGGACCGGCGACGAGCGACCAGGAGAAGGCCAAGGAGAGGAAGAAACCCAAGGGAATTCGCGCAGGTGTCATGACGACGTTCCTCCAGCGGACGATAGAGAAGGATTATGGCATCGTTTGAAGACTCGGTCTATACAAATTTTCCCGGCGTGGACGAGGTCATGATGCGGGCGTCAGACCGCCTGAACCTCGGCTGGAAGCACCTGGCCGTTCCTGATCCAGTAGGCGCGGACGTCGGGCTTGGCCTTGTCTTCGAGCGAGACGATCACGTACGCCGCGTCCGGATAGTAAGCCAGGCCAACGTCGGTCATGGACGGGTAGGCGGGGGAGTGGGTATGGGAGTGGTAGATGACAGCCAACTCGAGGCCCCGCTCCCGCATGTCCTTGAAGGCCGCCAGCATCTCCTTGGGATCCATGAAGTAGGCCACCTCGGCGCGGGTCGTCGCGGAGAGGTCACCCAGTCGCTTCACGTTGGCCTCGTCGAACACTGTGACCGCCCGAACGTCCCTAGCCACCGTGTTGGCGATCCGGTAGTGGCGGGTGACCGATCCGCCTTTGCCGGCGAGGAGCCCGCAGCACTCGAACGGGTCCAGCTCTCGCGCGTGCGCGACCATCTCGTCGAGGATCTGCCGGGGGATCTTCAGCGCGGCCACGTTCAGAGGGAGCACGCTACCGTGTAGTCGCGTCCCAGGTCGGTGATCGTAGGATGCTGACCGCAGAGCGGGCAAGCCGGATCTTTGGGGCGGGAGACCTTGCGGAACTTCATCTCCAGCGCGTCGTAGATCAGGAGCTTGTCGGCCAGAGTCTCGCCGATGCCCAGGATCTCCTTGATGGCTTCGGCCGCCTGGAGCACGCCGATGGTTCCGGCCAGCACGCCCAGCACGCCGGCCTCCTGGCAGTTCGGCACGAGCCCGGCCGGAGGCGGCTCCGGATAGAGGCAGCGATAGCAGGGGTAACCTTCGTGAGGTTTGATCGTGGTGAGCTGGCCTTCGAAGCGGAAGATGCTGCCAGAGATCAGCGTCTTCTTGGCGAAGAAGCAGGCGTCGTTGATCAGGAAGCGGGTGGAGAAGTTGTCAGATCCGTCCAGAATGACGTCGTAGTCCGGCAGGAACCGCATGACGTTGTCGGCCGAGACGTTCTCCTGGTAGGTCTTGACCGTGACGTCGGGATTCAGGGCCGCCAGCATCCTCCGGCCCGACTCGACCTTGGGGGCTCCGAGCGTCGCGGTCGTGTGCAGGATCTGCCGCTGGAGGTTCGAGAGGTCCACGACGTCGCCGTCCACCAGCCCGATCGTGCCCACGCCGGCGGCGGCCAGGTACAGGGCCGACGGGGAGCCCAGCCCTCCGGCGCCGATGACCAGCACCTTGGCGCGGGCCAGCTTCTTCTGTCCCTTGCCGCCGACCTCGGGGAGGATGATGTGGCGGCTGTACCGCTGGACCTGTTCGTCGGTGAATTCCATAAGCTCTCGTGATGCGTGATCGGTGACGCGTGACGGGTTAGAAGAAATTAAGAAGCGACACCTATTCGACCACGTTCAATTCGATCGGGTCGACCAGGACGCCCTTCTTCCTGAGCCCTTCGACCGCCCGCTCGATCTCGGCGGTTTCGCCCGTCAGCTCCACGTCCATCCAGCCGGTCGTCTCGCGGACGTCCGCCCGGCGCACGTTGGTCACGACCTTGTACTCGTGGCCGATCTGGTAGATGATCGGCTCCTTGATCTTGTCCTCGGGGAACCGGATGTGAAACCGGAGGCTGGGCATCAACGGCCTCCCGCGATGGCCGGCACGATGGAGATCTCGTCTCCGTCCTTCAGCGCCGTGTCCTTGCCCTTCAGGAAGCGGATGTCCTCTTCGTTCACGTAGATGTTCACGAAGCGGCGGAGTTCCCCCTTCTCGTCGCAGAGCCGGTTCTTCAAACCCGGATGCTGGGCCTCCAGATGGTTGATCATCTCCTCGATGCTCGCTCCCTTGGCCTCGACTTCCCCCTGGCCTTTCGTCAAAGGCCGCAGGGGGGTCGGAATCCGTACCTTGATCATGCGTCTCCCTGCCCCTGTTTGTCCATCTTGAAGGTCCGCTGGAAGCTCACCAGGCTCGGTTGGATGCGGACGGGCCGTCCCACCGCGTCGATCACGGCTTCCTGGGTCTTGAGCCCGTTGCCGGTGATATAGGCCACCGTGACGTCGCCTTTCTTGATGGCCCCCTGCTTGACCAGCTTCCGAAGCACGCCGACCGTGACCCCGCCGGCGGTCTCGGCGAAGATGCCCTCGGTCTGGGCGAGCAGCTTGATCCCCTCGACCACTTCCTCGTCCGACACGGCGTCCATCGCCCCGCCGCTCTCGGCGGCGGTCTTCAGCGCGTAGTAGCCGTCCGCCGGGTTGCCGATGGCCAGGGATTTGGCGATGGTCTTGGGCTTGACCGGCCTGAAGAAGTCCCGCCCCTCCTTGTAGGCGGTTGCGATCGGGGAACAGCCGTCAGCCTGGGCGCCGTTGACCTTCGTCCGCACCTTGTCCACCAGCCCGATCGCCTGCATCTCCTTGAGGCCCTTCCAGATCTTGGTCAGCAGCGAGCCGGAGGCCATGGGGACCACCACCTGGTCGGGGGGCCGCCACCCCAATTGCTCGACCGTCTCGAACGCGAGCGTCTTGGAGCCTTCCGCGTAGTAGGGCCGGATGTTGATGTTCACGAAGGCCCATCGGTGCTCCGCCGCGATCTCGCTGCAGAGCCGGTTCACGTCGTCATAGTTGCCCTCCACCTCGACCACATTGGGCCGGTAGATGAGGTTCCCGAGCACCTTGGCCGCCTCCAGGTCTCCGGGGATGAACACGTAGCACTGCATGCCGGCCGCCGCCGCGTGGGCCGCCACCGAATTGGCCAGGTTGCCGGTCGAGGCGCAGGCCACGGTCTCGTACCCCAACTCTCGGGCCCGCGAGAGGGCGACCGCCACGACCCGGTCCTTGAACGAGAGGGTCGGGTGGTTGACCGTGTCGTTCTTGATGTAGAGCTCGTCCAAGCCGAGGTAGGCGCCCAGGTTGCGCGCCCGCACCATCGGCGTGAAGCCCGCGTGCGGCCCCACGGTCGCGGGCCCTTCGATCGGGAGCAGGTCGATGTACCGCCACATGCTGTGGGGACCGGCCTCGACGCTCCGGCGCGAGACCTTCTGCTTGATCTCGTCGTAGTTGTACTTGACTTCCAGGGGACCGAAGCAGAGCTCGCAGACGTGGAGCGCGGCGGTCGGGTATTCCTTCCCGCACTCCCGGCAAACCAGCGCTTTCATCTTGCTCATGGCGCCACCACTGCAGAAAGGCTCAGGTTGAGGTTCAGGTCGAGTCTCCTCCTCAGCCTCGGCCTAAGCCTCAACCTGAGCCTGCTTCAGCTCGCAGACCTCCGGCTCGTGATCGATCAGCTCCGTGATCGTCGGCTGCTCCCCGCACAGCGGACACTTGGGGTTCCGCCTCGTCCTGATCTCCCGGAACGAGGTCCGGCGCGCGTCGAAGTCCAGCATCCGGTCCGTCAGCGGCCGGCCGATCCCCAGCACCAGCTTCAAGGCCTCGGTCGCCTGGATCGTGCCGACGATGCCGGCCAGGACTCCGATCACGCCCGCCTCCTGGCAGGAGGCAACGAGGCCGGGCGGCGGGGGATTCTTGAACACGCAACGGTAGCAAGCCGACTTTCCCGGCATGATCGTCATCACCCGCCCGTCGAACCGGAGGATGCCCCCGTGCACCAGCGGCTTGCCGGCGAAGACGCAGGCGTCGTTGATCAGAAACTTGGCGGGAAAGTTGTCCACGCCGTCGAGCACCACGTCGTACTGTCGGACCAACTCCAGGGCGTTCTTCGCCATGAACCGGTCCTCGTAGGCTGCCACGTTCACGTCGGGGTTGAGGGCGAGGATCTTCTCCTTCGCCGATTGCACCTTGGGGCGGCCCAAGTCCGGCGTGTGGTGGATCACCTGGCGCTGGAGGTTCGAAAGGTCCACCGCGTCGCTGTCGATCAGCCCGAGCGTGCCCACGCCCGCGGCGGCCAGGTACAGGGCGGCGGGGGAGCCGAGCCCGCCGGCTCCCACGATCAGGATGCGGGACTTGGCGATCTTCTTCTGGCCCTTCCCGCCCACCTCCGGCAGCAGGATGTGCCGGCTGTATCGGGTTACTTGTTCGTCGGTGAATTCCATCACTTCGCTTCGGGCTCGGGGCACGGGGCTCTAGGCTAGGGGAGAAAAAAGGAATATTCTACCTCTCGCCACGCGCCCCATGCCTCGCGCCTTTTAGATGTTAAAGTATTTCTCGATGCTGATGTACCGCTCCCCTGTGTCGGGGAGGATCGTGACCACGGCCTTGCCCGGTCCCAGCTCGTCGGCCACCTTCTGCGCCGCGAAGACGTTGGCGCCGGCGGAGATGCCGACCAACAGCCCCTCCTTCTTGGCCAGGAGCTTGGCCGTCTGGTAGGCCTCGTCGTCCGTGACGGTGATGACCTGGTCCAGGATCTTCCGGTTCAGCACCTTCGGGACGAAGCCGGCCCCGATCCCTTGGATCTTGTGGGGACCCGGGTCTCCGCCGGAGAGGACCGGAGAGCCGGCCGGCTCGACGGCGATGACCTTGATGGCGGGGTTGCGCTCCTTGAACACTTCTCCGCAGCCGGTGATGGTCCCGCCCGTGCCCACCGCAGCCACGAAGGCGTCGAACTTGCCGCCCAGGGCGTCCCAGATCTCCACCGCGGTCGTCTGCCGGTGCATCGCGGGATTGGCCGGATTCGAGAACTGGTCCGGCATGAAGTAGGACGGATTCTGCGCCACGATGCTCTCGGCTTCCTTGATCGAGCCCTTCATTCCCTCCCAGGCGGCGGTCAGGATGAGCTGCGCCCCGTAGGAAGAAAGCAGGCTGGCCCGCTCCATGCTCATGCTCTCCGGCATGACCAGGATCAGCTTGTATCCGCGGACGGCGCTGACCAGCGCAAGCCCGATTCCCGTGTTCCCGCTCGTGGGCTCGACGATCGTGGAGCCGGCCTTGAGCCGGCCCTGACGCTCCGCCTCGTTGATCATGTTGAGGCAGATCCGATCCTTGACGCTGCCGCCGGGGTTGAACGACTCGACCTTGGCGTAGATCGTCGCCGAGCCTTCGCGGGAGAGGCGGTTCAGCCGGACGAGCGGCGTGCCGCCGATGAGCTCGGTGATCTCCTTCCGGAACGCGGGCGTCACAGACCGCCACCCATGTAAAACAGGAATTCCACCTGGTCACCTTCCTTCACGGGGGTGGTCGCGAGATGTTCCCGTTCGATCATCGCGCTGTTCAACTCGACGGCCACCATGTGCGGATCGATGTTCTTGGCCTTCAGCAGGTCCAGGACGGTCGCCCCCTGGACTTCTTCCGCTTTTCCGTTGATCTTGACGAGCATTGAACGCTCCGAAGTGTGCTTGAAGTCACGAGAATTTCAACACGCTAACAAACTGTCCGCGCCCTTGTCAAGGCGAGCGTCTTGACTTTCGCCCGGTTTCACCTACAGTATCACCGCTTTTTGCCGGCACTGGGCGGTGTCGGCAGGCCGCAATGCCAAGCGAAGGTGAGCGGACGCATGTGGAAGCAGAATTTCCTGTTCAGGGACCAGGAGGCCACGCCGCTTCCCCAATCCGAGAACGAGCTGTTTCACGACACGGAGCCGGCTTTGGACAGTGCCGGACTGAAGCTCCAGCGGTTCATTTCCGTCTGGGTCCAGGGCGAAGGGGAAGAACGGACCCCGACCGCCTACACCAGCCTGTACGTGCGTACGGCCGCCCTCGATTCCGACAAACGAGCCGGCTTCCTCCAGCCGTTGCAGGGACGGTCCCACCAGATCAAGCAGATGCTGACGCCCGCCCAGAAGGCCTATCTCAAAGATTGGCTCATCAAGACGTCCCCTCGGGCGTGGGAGGCGGCGGAAGACCACTTCCGGGACCTTTTCGACGCCGACTGACCTCCATGGACCACAAGCCGAGTGGCGGCAGCCCATCACGATCCGTCCGCCCGCGTCCGTCACGCGCGACCTCGTTGGTCATGGTCGCCAGCCTGACGGTGCCGTGCCTGTCGTGGAACTGGTCTGGGCCGGCGGTGGGGGAGGCGGCCACCGTCGAGATCTACTATGCGCCGGAAGACCTGCCGGGTGACCGGCTCGTGTCCCTCTATCAGAAGGCCCGGCGCTACATCTACGTGGCCGTCTACGGCCTGACCTATCCGCCGGCGGTCAAGGCGCTGGTCTCGGCCAAGAAGCGGGGAGTGGACGTGCGGGTGCTCACGGACCGGGGGAAGCTCGACGATCCGAAGCAGCGGGCCGCCCTGGAGACGCTCCGTCTGGCCGGTATCCCCATCAAGGTGAATCAACACGACGGGCTGATGCACCTGAAGCAGGTCGTGGCGGACGACGAGGTGAACACCTCCGGCTCGATGAACCAGACGACGAGCGGCCACCGGTACAACGACGAGCGGCTGGACGTGATCACCGATCCGGTCACCAGTGCCAAGGCGCGTGACAAGTTCCTCTCCATGTGGGACGATGCCGCTCGCTACCAGGCTTGGCGGTGAGGCGGGAAGGACCGATGGGCGGGCAGGACGTGAAGATCGAGACCGATGTGGCAGTGGTCGGGGCCGGGGGCGGGGGCGCGATCCTGGGCCTCGCGCTCGCGCAGAAGGGCGTGCGCACGCTGGTGCTGGAGCAGGCGCCAGGCCCGCCCGGCGGCCTGCGCGGCGAGATTCTCCAGCCCAACGGCCAGCAGGTGCTGGACCGTCTCGGGCTGCTCGGCGAGCTGCCGGCCGAGGCGACGAGAGCCGTGCGCCGGTTCCACTTCTGCGAGGTAGGGGGCGAACGGCTGTGCACGGTGGATTACGGCATGCTGCCACCGCCGTACAACCGCGCCGTCGTCACGCTCCCGAACGTCGTGCACCACGCGATCCTGAAGGCGTTGGAAACCAGGGCGCCCGGCGCACTTCGTTACGGGACCACCTTCAGGGCCCTGATCCGGGAAAGCCGGCGGGTGGTCGGGTTGACGGCCGGCTGTGCGGGAACGACCGTGACGGTGTCGGCCAAGCTCGTGGTCGGGGCCGACGGGGCCCTGTCGCGGGTGCGGGAGGCGCTGGGGATCCGGGCCGAACTGCACCGCTACCCGGAGGGGTACCTCATCGCCGTTCTGGAGAATCCCGAAGGGCTGGAGGAGGCCCGCTACTTCGTGGGCCGGAAGACGATCCTGGGGCTGTTTCCCGCCGGTGGGCGGAAGGTGTACCTGTTTTACATGATTCCCGCCGATTCGATGGACCGGGTCAAGGCCGCCGGGCTCCAGGCCCTGCGCGAGCGCTGGCTGGCGATTGACCCCGGCCTGGAAGGAGTCGTGTCCAGCTTGAAAGGATGGGAACAGACCGCCTACATGCCGACCGGGCGGGTTCGCGCCAGGACGTGGGTGGCCGACGGGGCGGCTCTGATCGGGGACGCGGCGCACGCGATGAATCCCCATGCTTCCCAGGGACGGATGCAGGCGATGGTGGATGCGATGACCCTGGCCGACCTCGTTCCCTCCTGTCTGGAGCGGGGGGACTGGTCCGCCCAGGCTCTGCGCGCCTATGAGGGCCTGCGCCGGCCTCAGGTGGAGATGTTGCAGCGGATGGCCGACGAGCAGGTTATGTTCTGGAATACGGGGAATCCATTCCTCGCCTTTCTTCGGGATCGCGTGTTCCAAACGCTGGACCGCAACCGGCGGCTCCGCTACCAGGTGCTGGCGACCACGGCCGGGCTGAAGGCCGAGCCTCCCTTTGGCTGGACGGACCGGCTGATCGCGGCGGGCCTGCTGCCTGATCCGAAGGCCGACCGTCTTCCGGCCGAGGCGGTGGTGCCGGAGGCCTGAGCATGGGATCTGATCCCCTGATCGCTGCACAGTTGACCGCCGAGTCCCTCCCCTCGGTGCCGGATGAGGTTCGGCAGACGCTCAGGGCCTATCTGAAAGAGGTGCTGCCGCTGTTCAGTCCCACCCTGGAAGCGGCGGTCCTTTACGGGAGCGCCGCGCGCGGGGAGTTCCTGGCAGGGCGCTCCAATCTCAACCTCCTGTTCGTCCTGTCGCGCCACGACCTGACGGTCCTGCAACGGTATGCCGCGGCCCACCGGCGCTGGAGCAAGGAGCAGATCGTGGCCCCGCTGCTGCTGACCCAGGGCGAGCTACGCGCCTCCTCCCGTCTGTTCCCGCTGGAGTATCTGGAGATCAAAGAGTGCCACCTGCTGCTGGCCGGCCGCGACCCGTTTCCTGATCTGTCGGTCGATCCCAAGGCGCTGTTGCTGTCGTGCGAGCAGGAACTCAGCGGCAACCTGTTGAGGCTCAGGCAGCGGCTCGCGGAGGGAAACGGGAGGCCGGATGCGATGTTGCTCCTGCTGCCCCTGTCGCTCACGTCGCTGGTGCCGTGCCTCCGGGGCTTCCTCAGCTTGCTAGGCTGCCAGCCCAAGGGGACGACAGAGGAGCTTCTCCAAGAGATCAAGCCCGCGTTGGATCTGGATTCGGCCGTGTTCCTGGATGTCTTCCATCTCAAGCGGGGTGAGATCAGTCCCGGTCCGGTGGAAATTCCCCGCCTGTTCGAACGGTACCTAGTCGGTTTGCAAGCGCTGCGCGAGCGGGTCGAGACGCTGAAGGAGCAGGGACGGCTTTCGACGTGAGGCGTGAAGCGTGAGACGCGAAACGTAAGACGTGAGACGCCAGACGAAAAAAGATGGAGGGCAAAAGAACGGACCGGTCTGCCGGTTCTTCAGTCTGCTCTTGATCGGTTGCGCCGTCTTCGCCCCTGGGACCGTCCTGGGACGGGCTGCGGACAAGCCGCCGCTCCCGGAGCCTCTGGGCTACGTGAGCGACCATGCCGGCGTCGTGGATCAGGACTGGAAGGCCCGCATCCGGTCGGTCTGTCAGGATCTGGAGCGGAAGACCGGGGTGGAGATGGTCGTCGTGACGGTCCGTACGGTCGAGCCCTATGCCACGGTCAACGACTATGCCTCGGCCTTGTACGAGCGCTGGGGGATCGGGACTGCGCAGCGGGACCATGGGGTGCTCGTGCTGGCGGCGATCGAAGAGCGGCAGGCGGCCATCACCCTGGGCCGCAGCCTGATTCCGGTCCTGAAGCCCCAACTCCTGGAGCAGGTCCGGACCCGCAATATCACGCCGGCGTTCCGCGAGACCCAGTACGGGGAAGGGCTTTACCGGACGGCCGTAGCCCTGGCTTCCGCCATGCAGGACCTCCGCGCGGGCGAGCCGCCCCGGGCCCACAAAAAAGGAGTGGGGGGCGCGATCACGCTGTTCACGAGCGTCGGCGCGCTGTTCTTTCTCTGGTGGATCAGTCGGCCGGACCTGCGCCATCCCTACGGACGGATCAGGCGGGGCGAGTATTGGGGGAGCGGGCTTGGCGGCTTCGGCGGCAACTTCGGCGGCTTCGGAGGAGGAACGAGCGGGGACGGGCTTAGGTAACGGCGTCCCCCGGCAATCGTCGCTCGTGAAGACGGCGGACAAGCAAAGGTGACACGTCCCGCTTGTTCTGTCAGTGCCCTCCAGTTATTGGGGCCTTTCCAAGGGCACTGCCCGTCCTTCCTCCAAGTCCAGCAGGTCGGCCCAGCTCGTGATGTCGGTGCGGGTCGGGTCCACCCGGTCCCGAATGGACTTGAAGTAAGCCCACTTCTCTTCCGTATCCGGTCCCCGCGTCAGCATCATCCGGTTCCAGGCCTCCCGCTCCGCGTCGGTGTGCGGCTTGGCGCGGTGACCGATCCAGTCGGCGATCGCCTCGTCGGGCCGGTCTCGCACGGCCTCCAGAAACTCCTCGGTCGAGATCCCGGCAAATTCGAGGAACCGTTTGTCCATCGGGCAGGGATAGATGTACTCCCCGAGCGTGCCGGCCAGCGCGGCCCGCGCCTTGTCAACCATGCGCGCCAGGTGCACGTAGCCGGCCAGCTTGATTCGGACGCTCCGGGGATAGGAGGTGCGGAGATCCATGCGAGACCCCTCACCCGCCCCTCTCCCGCGAAGGGGAGAGGGTGGGAAGGGCGGAGTTCAGAGCATTTTGTGGTTCGCGAAGGTGAGGGATCTCACGACCACGTCGTTGTTCTCGTAGGAGATGATCCGCCTCGTGGCCGGCAGGTCCGAGGCTCCCACCCGGACGTGCGAGTCGCTGAAGCTCTCCACGTTGGTCAGCTTGCCGTCCTGCGGCGAGTAGTAATAGACCGTGTAGCGGGTGGTGAGGAACTTGCCATCCTGCGTGACGGCGCTGTCCTCGACGTTGATCGTGAAAGCCATGTGGGGCATCTTCCGGTTGATCTGGGTGATCCGTTCGCCCTTGACCCGGTAGAACGAATGCATGCCGTCCCCGTGGATGTGCAGCCGTGGCCCCAACGGGTGCTCCGCATCGTCGCCGACTGTCAGGGCGTACTTTCCGTCGGATTCTTCGAAGCTCCTCGGTCCCCGGTGCACGGCGATCATCGCGATCTGCCCCTCCGCCCATTTCTGCATGTCCGGATCGGGGAGCGACACGTTCACGTCCCTCGGCCCCTTGACGGTGACGCTGCCCCGCGTTTCCTTGCCGTTGACGTTCACGGTCAAGTCGGCCGTGAAGCCCTTGAAGTCCGCCTGCCAGCGGGCGGTCTTGTCGAAGGCCTGGCGCAGGAGGGCCCTGGCCTTGGGATCGTCCTTGACGTCGGTCTTGCCTTCTTCGCGCTTATACATCTCCATGGAATGGACTCCTTTGCATCATGCAGGGGTTGGAAGAATGGGCCTGCTGGCGATTATAAGGCGGCAATCTTCCGGGGCACAACCTCGGTTCAGGTCCAGACGCCGGGGATGGTCATTCCACAGCGGCGGCAGGAGTTTCCGTCCAGAGCAACCTCCAACACCCGATAGCCCATGCGCCTGACGACCGCCTGGCCGCAACCGGGACAGAAGGTATGTTCATAGGGCCCGACCCGGCCGGGGAGGTTGCCGGCATAGACGTAGCGGAGGCCCCTTTTCTGGCCGATCTCGGCTGCTTGGACGAGCGAGCGGGCGGTCGTGTTGTCCGGCTCGAGCATCCGGTAGTCCTTGTGGAAGGCGGTCACGTGCCAGGGAATGTCCGTGGAGACGGAGGCCAGGAACTCGGTCATCGCCCCCAACTCCTGTTCGCTGTCGTTGAAGCCCGGGACGATCAGGGTCACGACCTCCAGCCAGAACCCCATCTGGAACAGCCGCCGGATCGTGTCCAGCACTCCGGCCAACTGGCCGCCCAGCTTCCGATATTCCTCCTGGGAGAACCCCTTCAAGTCCACCTTGTAGAAATCCACCCAGGGCCTGAGATAGGCCAGAACTTCCGGCGTACCGTTCCCATTGGAAATGTAGGCTGTCCTGAGTCCGGTCTGCTTCGCCAGACGGAAAACCTCCACGGCCCATTCACTCGTGATCAATGGCTCGTTGTAGGTGCTGGCGAGCACCGGGGCCCCCTGTTCCTTGGCGAGGGCAACGAGCCGGGCTGGCGAGACGGGCAAGATGGAGCTGACCGCGTCCGGATCGCGCAATGCCTGCGATGTCAGCCAGTTCTGACAATAGCCGCAGTGGTAGTCGCAGCCCAGCATGCCGAAGCTCAAGGCAGAAGAGCCGGGCAGGGCATGGAAGAAGGGTTTCTTCTCGATCGGATCACATTGCAGCGCCGCCACATAGCCGAAGGGGACTCTCAGGGTGCCCTGCTCATTGAACCGGACCTTGCAGATGCCCACGCGTCCGTCACGGATCAGACACCGGTGGCCGCAGGCGTAACAGACCACCTCGTTCCCGGGGCGGACTTGGCAGAGGTCCGGCGCGGCGGGCCTCGTGTAGCCTGTCAGAGTCTTGGCCAGAGGGTGGTCTTGTACCGCTTGCTTGGTCATTGACTTGGGGAAATTATACCGGCTCTCAGGGAAACATCAACACGAATATTTTCAATGGCTTGGGCTTGCTATTCACAGGATGAAATTCGTCAACTTACCTTGAAATCTAACGACTTAGCTCGTTTTTGCTGGAAAACGACAACCATTGAATGTATAATGATTTTTCCTCATAACTGTACCAAAAGAGAGACGCGGCCATCCCTTGTGACTGGATGGAGAAAGGACATGGGGAATGGAGCGACGAGTCGCTTCACATACGGAAGAGGAAGAACTCAATCAACGGCGACGGCTGTTGAATCTTGCCCGGAAAGGGGACCCCAAGGCGATCAACCGGCTGTTCGAGCTCTATCAAGTGCGGGTCTACAGCGGTGAATTGCTGAGCAAGGGGAAGATACCCAAGTGGCCCTCTGCCCACAAGCCGCTTGAGAAAGCTCACCGAAAACCCCATAAGACAGGCGCTCGACAGAGGGCTTCGCTCGCGAGGGTTCGTAGGAGAGACAGGTCCCTCCGGCAGGCCAGTCGCGCGGCGGCCAGGAAAACCCGTCGGCGGACCAACCGGTAGCGGTTCGGCTCGTTAAAGTTCTGTGCAGGGGCCCGAAGAGGGCCCCTGCGCGTTTTCGGTCACTGCAAGGCCACTCGCAGCCCGCCCCCGGCCAAGTGCTTGGCAATCCCCTCCGCGGTTTTGCGATCCCCTTCGTACACGGTGGCGCTTCCTTCGTGGTCAATGCGCCAGGCCAACTCGAAGGCCTTGGTGGGATTCATACCGGGGATGGCCTCGCAAAGCAGACGAATGACCTGCTGGTAGGTGTGGCAGTTGCAGTTATAGACGACCACCCGGGCTTCCAGCCCGTCGCCCGAGCCAGTACTCCGGTCTTCGATGGTTTCCGGAACCGCCAGGGTGGTGCCCGATTCTTCCATAAACCAACATTCTAGCAACCGTTCAACATGGTGCCAAGTCCCCCCGGTTCACTCCTCTTCTTCTCGGGGGACCAGGCGGTGGACGAGTGGAAGCCGGTCCCTGATCCTGGTCCGGTCCAGCAATCGGAAATGGACGGCTGAGTCGGTCACCGCTTCCAACTGGTGCCGACGGCAGAGGCGAATGGTATACGCAAGCGAGGCCGCTGTCTTGACCAGGGCCAGCCCGTACTCGTACCGGTAGCCCTCTTCGCCCGAGAGTCGGTGCCCGCTCGAGGCTTTCAGGTCCTGCACGGTGAACGGGTGATGCGCTCTTGATCCCTCAACCAGGCGGAGCAGGGCAGCCGGGCCTGGCACCATCGCGTCTCCGATCCTCATCCCGTGCGAAAAGTCGAACAGCCCCCGCTGGAAGCGCCGGTCCTCCTTCAGCCCCTCGTGGAACAGCGAGCGCCAGACCGGATCGGCCAGGTCCCGGTCAATCGAAGCGGCCGTCTCCGCATCCAGCGGGCCGCTGACCCGGTGTCCCTGCACGATGCGGCCGCTGCGCACCAGGTCGGGAAACTGGTCCCCCATCCGGTCTTCATAGGCGGTCAGCCCGCTCGTAGCCGTCACCTGCAGGGCCATGTAGTCCCGGAAGTGCACGGCCGCATAGTCCTTCAAAAGACGGTGCAGGGTGCGCTCGTGGCAGAGGTGAAAGGGATAGTAGAGGGCGTGACGCGACGCGGCTTCGGCCATCGAGATTCCTCAACCGGGATTGTTCACGGCGGTTCGTCCCGTTCGCCCCGTGCTCAGGGCTAGGCTGGAACTCGCGGCTATGGTATACCCTGCCGCAATGCTCGCGCGCCTAGGCCTCCATCGCGGACTGAATCTCCTGCTCCTGTTCGTGCCGCTGGCCGCGGCGCTGGAGTTCCTCCACGCGGACCCGATCCTCGTCTTCCTCGCCTCGGCTCTGGCCATCGTGCCGCTCGCAGGCCTGATGGGGAAGGCGACCGAGCACCTGACGAGGCACGTGGGGGCGGGGCTCGGCGGGCTGTTGAACGCGTCGCTCGGGAACGCGGCTGAACTGATCATCGCCCTGGTCGCATTGCGGGAAGGGCTGCACGACGTGGTCAAGGCTTCCCTCACCGGGTCCATCCTCGGCAACATCCTGCTGGTGCTCGGCTTCGCGATGATGGCGGGAGGGCTGCGTTACGAGCGCCAGCGCTTCAACCAGACGGCGGCGGGAATGGGGGCCAGCCTGTTGCTGCTCTCCGCCGTCGGGCTGGTCGTTCCGGCTCTGTTCCATCTGACCGCGTCCGCTCGGGGCGCGGCCGTGGAGCGGGAACTCAGCCTCGTGATCGCCGTCGTTCTCTTCACCATTTACCTGCTCAGCCTGCTGTTCTCCTTGAAGACGCACCGCCATCTCTACGCGGGGGATGCGGCGGCTTCGGACGAGGCGGGGCACAAGCCCTGGAGTCTTCGGAAGGCTGCCTGGGTGCTGACGGTGGTGACCGTGGCGGTCGCCGTCATGAGCGAGTTCCTGGTCGGGGCCCTGGAGCCGGCGGCGGCCAGCCTGGGTATGACGCAGGTCTTCGTCGGGGTGATTCTGGTCGCGCTGGTGGGGAATGCGGCCGAGCATTCGACGGCCGTGCTCGTGGCGATGAAGAACAAGATGGACCTGGCGGTGGGCATCGCGCTGGGCTCCAGCCTCCAGATCGCGCTCTTCGTGGCGCCGGTCCTGGTGTTTGCCAGTTACGTCCTCGGCGCCCCGCTGGATTTGATCTTTACGCCGTTCGAAGTGGCGGCGGTCACGATCTCGGTGCTGGCGGTCGGATTCGCGGCGATGGACGGGGAGTCCCACTGGATGGAAGGGGCGATGCTCGTCGGAGTCTATCTGATCCTGGCGGTCGCCTTCTACTTTCTGCCCGTGTGAGGCGCGCCGGATTCACCACCGATCCATGTCAATGACCTCGGTGGCGTCCCAGAGGTTCTTCCATTCCGCGTCCGCGAGAGCCTTCTCCCGATCCGCTTCCGTTTCCTCGAACAGGTTCTCCCGCTTGGCCTCGGGCTGGCCGGCGCCCGACTTCTGGCCGGCCTGGCCGCCTTGAGCGGACTTGCGACGCTTCTTGGGGTCCATATTGACCGGCATGGCACGCTCCCTACTACCCAATGTCCTATAAGCGATCCCCGGGGTTTGTCAAGGGCTCCCTGGTTGACTCGCCTGGGGACCGCTGCTAGAGTGCCGCCGTTTGCCGAATTCCCCGCCGCGGCCGGTCGGTCGGAAACGGGTAACGTCGAGACAGTCAATCGTGGTCCTCAGCGCCAAGGTCCTCTGGCCCCTCTTTCCGCTCCTGCTGCTGGTGGTCGTGGTGTGCCTCACCTGGGCCCTGGTCCACGTCGTACGGCGCGCCAGCGGAACCACCGCCGTCTGGCTCCAGGCCGGGGCGCTGGGCGGGTACCTGCTGGCGGCCGTCGCGGCGATCGCCAGCGAGCGCGGCGCGGTCTCGGCCAACCTGCACCGGCCCTTTTCGCTCCTCACCCAGTTGGCCATTGCCCTGGCCCTCTTCCACGTCTGGGGCAAGGATCGCTCCCTCGTCGTGCTGAATGTCTCCGCCTGGGCGGCCATCCTGGCCGACACGGCGCTGCACTACTTGCTGACGAAGTAGCGCCTCCGAGCGCTAAAGCAACTCGACCGCGACCGAGTCGGCGAACCGGCGGCCCAGATCGGTCAGTCTGAGCCGGCCTTCCCGCTCTTCCAGCAACCCCTCATCGGTCAGCCGCCGCACGGTCTCTTGCCCATTGTTCTTCAGCTCGTCCGGCAGCCTCTCCAAGGCCACGCCGTCCGTCAGTCTCAGGCCGAACACGAGGGCCTCGCGCTGCCGCTGTGCCCGGCTCAGGTGTTCGGTCCCCTCGGCGGGCAGGCGGTTCTCGCGCAGCATGGCGAGATAGCGGTCCAGTCGCTCCACATTCCCGAACCGGGTTCCATTCAGGTAGGACTGGGCGCTGGGGCCCAGGCCGAGGTAGTCGTCGCCGGCCCAGTAGTGGAGGTTGTGGCGGCTCGCATAGCCGGGGAGGCAGTAGTTGGAAATCTCGTAACGGGTGAACCCTGCCCGAACCAGCCGGGCCGCAGCCAAGTCCTCCAGCTCGTTCTGCAACGTCTGGTCCGGCTCGTGCCGGTCGCCCCGCCGGATGTCGGTCGCCAGCCTCGTGCGCTCCTCCACCGTCAGGGCATAGCAGGAGAGGTGGGTGGGTTGCAGGGCCAGGGCCTCATCCAGCGTCGTGAGCCAGGTCTCGATCGTTTGCCCCGGCAGCCCGTAGATCAGGTCCAAGTTGAGGTTTGCGAACCCGGCCGACCGGGCCGTCTGAACCGCGCTGCGAACGGCTGCGGTCTGATTCGGTCGGCCGATCCGGAGCAATTCGTCCTGATCCAGCGATTGAATGCCGAAGCTGATCCGATTGAACCCGCTTCCGACGAGGGCGGCCAGCCCTCGCTCGGTCACCGTGCCCGGATGCGCTTCCAGCGTGATCTCCGCCCGGTCGGTCAGGCCCAATTCCGTCCGGACGAGCGCGACGAGGCCGGCGAGCTGTTCGGCCGGAAGTAGCGAGGGCGTCCCGCCGCCGAAGTAGAGGCTGTCCGGAGTCCGGCCGTCGAGGGTCTTGGCTTCCGCGCGCAGCTCGATCTCGCGACGGAGTGCCTCCAAGTAGGCCTGAGCCCGGTCCGGCCGATGGACTTCCAGAGAAAAGGAGCAGAAATGGCACCGGCTCAGGCAAAACGGCACGTGGATATAGAGCCCGACTGCCATGATGGCCTTTGATCTCAGCTCAATCGGATCGGTTTTTGGGACCAGTCCTTCACCATCGCGATTTCGATCTCGTCCAGGGGGGAGACGCCGCGGTTGCGGACGTGGACCTTCCAGGACGGATGCCGGCGAAGCGAATCGAACAGGAGCTTCAGCAATTCCGGCTTCACGAGCCGCTCCCATTCCTCCAGCCAATGGTAGTTGTCCTCGTCGCCGTCGTAGTCGTCCGGGAAACGGGCTTCCAGGCTGAAGCGGAACGTGAAGGCTTTTTCTTCCTGAACCATGCGGCCTCCTGTCTCGTGCCAGCCGATGCGTTGCGATCACCGGCGCGCCCGATTATAATACACCCGTCAGGAACCGGAGGGGAGAGAACCCGATGCCGATCTACGAATACGTTTGTCAGGAATGTCGCCATCGCTTCGAGGCCATCGTGCGCGGCTCGGCGACGCCGGCCTGTCCGTCCTGCAAGGCCACCAGGCTGGAGAAGCAGTGGTCGGCCTTCGCCGTGGGAGCCACGGGCGGCTGGTCGCCGTCCGGCGCTCCGGGAGCCTGCGGGACCTGCGGCGATCCGCGCGGACCCGGCGCCTGCTCGATGAATTAATGAAGAGCGTCACTCGTGAAGCGTGCAGCGTAAAAAAACTTCTCGGCGCTGCCGCTCACGAACGGCGCTGCACGCTTCACGAGCGGCGTTTACGAAGCTTCATGACCGTTGATCTGGCCATCCACACGCTGTCCCAGTCTGATCCGATCCCGAAGCTGCTTCAGGAGGTGAGGCTCGGCCGCATGAAGGCGACCGACGCCGGTTTGCGCGCCGTGACCGAGGCCTGGCTGGGCACGTATCGTCAGGTGTTGCAGTCGGCCAACGGCCTTGATCGGACGGCGCTGCACCGCCTCGACCCATCGCCGCGCCTGGAGGTGTTGATCACCGCCGGCGTGATGTCCGCCGACCATCCGGCGATCCTGTCGCTCCGCACGGCCTACGAACAGGCGCTCGCCGGGGCACGATAGGCGTCACCCATGCGCGCGTTCGCCGCCCTTGCGATCCTTGGTCTGGTCGCGGCTGCTCCGTCGGGCGTCGCCGGCCAGGACTCGATCGGCGTGCGACCGCTCCTGGCGCTCAAGCTCGACGAACTGCGGACGATTCTCCCGTCGGAGACCCACCTGCTCGCCGAACCAGCCGCCATCGAGCGGTTTCTGGAAGGGTTGGACGGGGCTCCCCCCGACTGGGTCGCCGTCTACGGGCACGGACACCATGACCCCGGCCACGATGAGCGGCTGTTCAGCTTGAACCGTGAACGTGACGGGAGGCGGGCGGGCAAGCCGGCACTTCAGTGGCTTGTGACCTTCCTGTGGCCGGGGGAGCTGTCAGGCTATGACCCGAAGGCCGGGGGATTCCGCGTGGCGGTCGGTCCGGCGTTCATCGAGACCCGATGGGGCGTCGTGCGGTTCAAGCCGGAGGATCTCCCCGCCAATCTGACGGCGATTCCAAATCCCGGCCTCAGGGAATCCCTGCGGCGGAAGGTTGAAAAGGGCCAGCGAGTGGAGATCGCCGTTGCCGCGACGGGACGGCTGATTCCCGAGGAGTCGCTCGTCTACGATTTTTCCCACGAAGAGGAGAGGCGGGGGCTGATCATGCCGGTCGTGCGAATCGAACGCATGGACTATGTCCTTGCCCGGTGAGCCTCACCGGTCGTCCTTCGCGCAGCGGAATCCGGTCCCGCTCTGACGGTCGTCTGGATATCCATAGTCGCGATCGGAGGTCCGGAGGCTTTTCGCGGGCTTGAGCCACGAGCCTCCCCGCACGACTTTGAGGAGCACGCCCGCCGGCCCCGCCGGATCGGCGGGCGGCGCGTTGAGATAGTAATAGGGCTCGTACCAGTCGTTGACCCACTCGGAGACGTTCCCCGCCATGTCGAAGAGGCCGTAGGGGCTCGCGCCGCCGGGAAAGCTGCCGACGGGCAGGGTCAGGACTTCGCCCTTCAGCCCCCGTTCCTTCGAAAGACGGGCGCCTTCTCCCTCCACCCAGAAGGCTTTCCACTCCGCTCGATCTTTGAACTCCACCGTGCGTCCGGCCCAGTAGCTGGCGCTGTTGGCTCGAGCGAGATCCCAGTCGTTGCCCCAGGGATAGATCCGGGCGTTTGTGCCGCGCGCGGCCTTCTCCCACTCGGCCTCGGTCGGCAGCCGTTTGCCGGCCCACGCACAATAGGCGGCCGCGTCGTGCCAACTGACATTGACCACCGGATGGTCGGCGGAGCCGGGCAGGTAGGTGCCGTGCTCCCAGAGCGTGGCCGACTGGTTGGGATTGGCGGGGGCCCGATGGCCCGAGGCCTTCACGAACCGGTCGTACTGGTCATTGGTGACTTCGGACCGGTCGATCCAGAAGGCGCTCACGAGGACCAGGCGCTGGGGACGCTCGTCCGAAAACCCCTCGGTGCCCTCCGGACTGCCCATCAGGAACTCGCCCGCCGGGACGAAGACCATGGGCGCGGAGGAAGTCGCCGAGGCGGGGGCGGAGCCGGTGAGCGGTAGGAGGAGCAGAATCGAGAGCCAGGCGCGGCGGAGCGGGCGGAGGGGCGGCCGGCAGGCGCCCCGCGTCACGTTTCCTTCAAGCCGCAGGCGCGGGCGATGCCGTCGCGAAAGTGCAGCCAATGCTTCAACGCCTGCTCCAGACCGTCGAGCACGGCCTGCTGCTGCTCCGCCTCGAGGGCGTGGGTGAGCACGATGTTGTAGGCCGCGTGCCTGTGTCCCGGCTCCACCATGTGGTGGGCCCGAACCAGGTCCAGATATTTCGGCGGGAGCCCCTGATACTGGACGAGCGGATGCTTCACGATGAGCTCTTCGATCTCGGAAGGGGTCTTGGGAACGGAGGGATGGAGGATCTCCTGACGGTCGTTGATGCTGCCTTCCACGAAGATCGTGAGGACCGCGACTCCGACGAGCCAGTCCCGTTCGCAGGTGACCAGATCCAGCCATTCCCGATAGACGCGGGAGCTGGCCAGCAGCTCCACGTCGCGGAACTCGCTCCGCTCGAACCCCAACCCCAGCATCATCGTCAGGAACAGGTCCGGATGGGGACGGCCCAGGGAGAGCCCGCCCGTGTCCTCCTCATAGATGTTCGTGGCCAGGATGCTCCGGACTTCGCGCGGCGGGTTCTTTCCGTACACCCTGGCCATCAGGACGGGAAAGTCCCGGACGTAGACGGCGTACTCCTGCCGGAAGTGGACCTTCAGTTGGGCCTTGGTGATGCGGTTCCCGGCAAAGTGGGGCCAGGCCCAGTGGTGCTTCCGATCCATGATGCTCAGCAACCGCTCGCGGAGCTGCTCGCTGGATAGTTTCTTGATCATCGCGCCTTGCCTTCTCCCGCCCGCGCCGCTAGAATGCCGCCCCGATGCAACCGGTCACGCTCGCGAACCCGCAGGACATCCTGGCCTTTCTGGCTGACGTGTCTCTGCGCGGCAAAGGGTTTACCACCGACTGTTTGCTGGATTACGTCCTGGACGAAGGGTTTACCGAGCCGATCTACCTCAACGCGGCCGGGGAGGACCCCGACGCCTTCTACAAGAACCGGCCCAACGCCTGGGCCACCTATCAAGTGAGGGAGTGGAAGCGGGTCTTGACGATCTCCGGCGGTTCCGGCAAGGAGCGCCGCGTCCAGATCACCGAGACTCCCTAACGCGAAGCTCCGGCCCCTTTCCCGCCTGAATCCCAATGACCCGGGCGCGCCTCCTCATCCGGTTGCGCTAGTGTAATGGGGGCGACCGAGAAAAATCAACGAGCCGACGGTTGCAGTCACTCCGGCCCATTCGTAGAATGGGAGTGACGCGGGCGGGCGCTCTCCACAGACGGGGCTCGTGCGAAGCTGGATGGCGGCGATGGTCAAACTCATTGAACCTCGGGACGAAGGCGAGCTGGCCCTGATCAAGAGCCTGCTGGACGGAAACGGCATCCAGTTCTTCGTCCAGAACGAGCATTTCGGGAGCCTGTATCCGGGCCTGCCCCTTCCCTTCAACCGTCGAGTCGTGATGGTGCACGAAGCGGATCTGGATCGGGCGGAGACGTTGATGGGGAATCTGTCCGTGACCAGACGGACGGAAGAGGCGGGCTGAGGGCTACTGGTAGTACCAGCCGCCGACCAGGACGTCTTCCTCGAAATAGAGGTACCGGTGCTTGACGGTGGCCGGGTCCTTCCAGTCCTCGTAGATCCACTCCTCCCGCCGGATCCCATCTTTCGTATAGCTCACGTTGATCGTGTAGGGAGAGCCCCAGGCTTTCAGCACCTGCTGGCGGGACATGCCGACCATGACTTGCTTGTTCTGGATGTGCTTTTCGAAGGTGGGGTCCAGCAGGCCGGGCAGGAACCGCCAACCCAGCATCAGCAGGAGCACGAGGACGAGGAAGGCATAGATGATGAGCCGGACCGGCCTCCGGCACAGGAACGGTTTCGTCGTCCCCGGCTTGGCGGCTGGAGCCTCGCCCGCGGCGGCTTCGGGCATCTCCGCCGTCGGCAGGCGGGTCTGCGTCTGGGCGTGGAGTTTCATCGCAAGGACCGCAGTCTAACAGCGGCTTGAAATGGCCGTCAAGACGGGGGGCAGGTGGCGATGCTCGCTGTGAGCCCTTGCCACACCATGGGTTAGAGAAGGGCGAGCGGAGAAAATGATCGTCGAGGTGGAGAGCAATCCCAACTGCGAGGCGACGATCTTCGCCCGGTTCAAGGAGACCGGTCCGCCACGACGAGTCGTCCAGGTCCGGAGTTTCGAGCGGAATCCGCAGGGGGAATGGTGCTGGGTCACGGGCTGGACCGATCAGCCGGGGCAGCCGCTCTGTCCCGCCTACGCCCAGGTTGTGGAGGACTCAGGGGCCGGCCTGACCACCCTGGTCTATGGAGGTTTGTGGGGGATCAGGCTGAAGCCGGTCGCGTTGGCGGAGGACTGGAGTCTGGAGAGCCCCAACCAATGGGGCGAGCCCTACCTGTCCATGGCCGACTCAAGGGACATCATATTCGCTGGCCCCGGTCAGTGACGCGCGACGGGTCGGAATCGGACCCTCCGATGTTCCTCCACCCCGTCACTCGTCACCTGTCACGGTCCTGTTGCTAATCTGCGTACTTGGGCACCGGGACCGTTTTGGTCTTCGGGGGCGGAGGCGGCTGGCGCGCGAATTCCGTGGAAAAGGGGTTCAGGATCGGCTCGTGCGTATGGCGCTGCCGCTGCTTGACCAGTTGGACGCTCTGGACGCCGATCTCCATCCGGTCTATCGGCACCTTCAGGGTCAGAAACTCCGGCAATCCCTGTAAGGCAAACATCTGAAAGGCCAGCGTCCAATCGAGCCGGTCCTTGTCGCGCTCCCTCACGATGAACCGGGCGTCGGTGGAAGGGGGACCCTTGAACAGCAGCACCATGATGTTCGAGCGGAAGGCGGGCGCGGTCGGCTCGATCGGCGGCTTGAATTCCGGGACCAGCGAAGGAATCCGCTCGATCGGCACCGGCGGCGAGAACTCGACGTCCACCAGATTGACGTGGAGGGTCGGAAACTCCGATTCGTCGTTCGGGTCCACGACGTAACCGAACGAGTAGCGCACGTCCACCCCGTCCCGCTTGTACTTGTACACGTCCTCGCCGTTCTGCGGCGCGATGACCTTCTTGTAATAGTTCTCCCAGTCCGCAAACGAATAGTAATTGAAGGCGCGGAGCGCGGCCTTCCGGTCGCGCACCGCCTGCGGCGGGCCCAGCTTGGCGCGCAGCTCGGCCTGAGTCAGGCCCAGGTAGCCGTCTTCGAAGTAGGGACCGGCGAGGGCGGAGTTGGCGAGCGAGGTCCAGGCGGCGACGGAGAAGAAGGCCCACGCGAAGGCGAGCATCGAGCGAAGCGTGCGCGGGATCAAGAACGTCTCCAAGCGAGTGCGGTCATCGTAATGGCGGCTCTGGGCAAAGTCAAGGCGGGGTTCGCGGCTTGCCTGGGTGCATCGTTCACGTTATAGTGCAGCGGGTTGCGATTCGAAGCGCCGGCGGCAGTTGGAGCGGGACACCATGAGTCAGTCGGTCGGTAAGGGGGCGGAGATCGAGGCGATCCTGCGCCGCCGCATCGTGATCATCGACGGAGCGATGGGCACGATGATCCAGGCGCACAAGCTGGATGAGGCGACCTTCCGCGGGAGGGCGTTCGCGGGCCATTCCTGCGACCTGAAGGGGTGCAACGATCTGCTCTGCCTCACCCAGCCGCACATCGTCGAGGGAATCCACCGGCAGTTCCTGGAGGCAGGGGCCGACATCATCGAGACCAACACGTTCAACTCCACCTCGATCTCGCTGGCGGACTACCGCCTGGAGCGTCACGTCTACGACCTGAACCTGGCCGGGGCCAGGGTCGCGCGCAAAGCCGCGGACGAGGCTTCGGCCAGGGACCCGAAACGCCCCCGGTTCGTGGCCGGGGCGATCGGACCGACGAACCGCACCGCCTCCCTCTCCCCCGACGTGAACAATCCGGCCTTCCGGGCGGTCACGTTCGACCAGCTCGTCGAGGCCTACGCCGAACAGGTGCGGGGCCTGCTGGACGGGGGGGCGGACCTGCTCCTGGTCGAGACGGTCTTCGACACGCTCAACGCCAAGGCCGCCCTCTTCGCGATCGACCGGCATTTCGAGGGGCAGGGCTGGCGGGTGCCGGTGATGGTCTCGTTCACGATTACGGACCGGAGCGGGCGCACCCTGTCCGGGCAGACCGTGGAGGCCTTCTGGATTTCCGTCTCGCACGTGCCTTTGCTGAGCGTGGGGATCAACTGCGCGCTGGGGGCCAAGCAGATGCGGCCCTACATCGAGGAGCTGGCCGGTCTCGCGCCGGTGTACCTGAGCTGCTATCCGAACGCGGGGCTGCCCAACGCCTTCGGAGGGTTCGACGAGACCCCGGCGATCATGTCCGCGGACCTCCGGGACTTCGCCGCCAACGGGTGGCTGAACCTCGTGGGCGGCTGCTGCGGCACCACGCCGGCCCACATCAAGGCCATTGCGGAGGCCGTGCGGGACTTGCCCCCGCGGGTCCCGAGCCGGCCTGAGCCGTTCACGCGCCTGAGCGGGCTGGAGGCCCTCACGATCCGTCCGGAGTCCAACTTCGTCAACGTCGGGGAGCGGACCAACGTGACCGGCTCGCCCGCCTTCGCCAAGCTGATCAAGGCGGGCGACTTCGAGGCGGCCCTGGGCGTCGCGCGCCAGCAGGTGGAGGGCGGGGCCCAGGTGATCGACGTGAACATGGACGAGGGGCTGCTGGACTCCAAGGGCTCCATGGAGCAGTTCCTGCACCTGGTCGCCTCCGAGCCGGACATCGCCCGGGTCCCGGTCATGATTGACAGCTCCGACTGGGAGGTCATCGAGGCGGGGCTCAAGTGCGTGCAGGGCAAGCCCGTCGTGAACTCGATCAGCCTGAAGGAGGGAGAGGAGGCGTTCACGCGCCACGCGAAGCTGATCCGGCGCTACGGCGCGGCGGTCGTGGTCATGGCCTTCGACGAGGCCGGGCAGGCCGACACGGTGGAGCGCAAGGTCGAGATCTGCACGAGGGCCTACCGGATCCTGACCGAGCGGGTCGGCTTTCCGCCGCAGGACATCGTCTTCGATCCCAACGTCCTGACCGTGGCGACCGGCATCGAGGAGCACAACGCCTACGCGGTCAACTTCATCGAGGCCACGCGACGGATCAAGGCGACGCTGCCGCACTGCAAGGTCAGCGGCGGGATCAGCAACATCTCGTTCTCGTTCCGCGGGAACAACGTGGTGCGGGAGGCCATGCACTCGGCTTTCCTCTACCACGCGATCAAGGCCGGGCTCGACATGGGCATCGTCAACGCCGGCCAGTTGGCCGTGTACGAGGAGATCCCGAAGGACCTGCTGGAGCTGGTGGAGGACGTGCTCCTGAACCGGAAGCCCGACGCGACCGAGCGGCTGGTGGCCTTCGCGGAGACCGTCAAGCGGAAGGACAAGGCGGCGGTCCAGGACGACGCCTGGCGGCACGCCACGGTGGAGGAGCGGCTCTCCCACGCGCTGGTCAAGGGCGTCGTGGACCATATTGAACAGGACGTGGAGGAGGCCCGGCTCAAGTACGGGAAGCCGCTCGCGGTGATCGAGGGGCCCCTGATGGCCGGCATGAACGTGGTCGGCGACCTCTTCGGCTCGGGGAAGATGTTCCTGCCCCAGGTCGTCAAGAGCGCCAGGGTCATGAAGAAGGCGGTGGCCTATCTGCTGCCGTTCCTGGAGGAGGAGAAGCGGGCGCTGGGCGACAGCCGGCCGCAGGGGCGGATCCTGCTCGCGACCGTCAAGGGGGACGTGCACGACATCGGCAAGAACATCGTCGGGGTCGTGCTCGGCTGCAACAACTACGAGGTCACCGATCTGGGCGTGATGGTGCCCAGCGAGAAGATCCTCCAGACGGCACGGGAGAAGCAGGTGGACTTGATCGGGTTGAGCGGGCTCATCACCCCGTCGCTCGACGAGATGGTGCACGTGGCGCGCGAGATGGCGCGCGAGGGCTTCCGGGTGCCGCTGCTGATCGGGGGGGCGACGACCAGCAAGGCCCACACGGCGGTCAAGATCGCGCCGGCCTACGACCGGCCGGTCGTGCACGTGCTGGACGCCTCCCGCGCGGTGGGGGTGGTCGGAAGCCTCGTCAGCCAGGAGCGGCGGGTGGCCTTTGCCGAGAAGAACCGGAAGGAGCAGGACGAGATCAGATCAGCCCACCAGGGGAAAAAGGGGCCGACGCTCCTGCCTCTGGAGCAGGCGCGGGCCAGGAAACTGTCCGTGGACTGGCAGGAGGCCGATTTGCCCAAGCCGGCCTTCCTCGGACGCCGCCGGCTCGAGTCGATTCCGCTTGAGCGGCTCGTACCGTTCATTGACTGGTCACCTTTCTTCCACACCTGGGAGCTGAGGGGCCACTATCCCCAGATTCTGGAGGACGCCCGCATCGGGGCCAGGGCCAAGGAGCTGCTCGGGGACGCCCAGGCCCTGCTCAAGGAGATTGCGGACAAGCGGTTGCTCACCGCCCGGGCAGTCTACGGGTTCTTCCCGGCCAACAGCGTCGGGGACGACATCGAGCTCTACACGGACGAGTCGCGGAGCAGGATCCTGACGACGATCCACACGCTCCGCCAACAGACCGAGAAACCGGAAGGCCAGCCCAACCTGGCCCTGGCCGATTTCATTGCGCCCCGGTCAACCGGGCGGGCCGATTACCTGGGCGCCTTCGCGGTGACGGCCGGGATCGGCCTCGAGGCCCTGTGCGCGCGGTTCGAGCGGGAGCACGACGACTACAACTCGATCATGGCCAAGGCCCTGGCCGATCGCCTGGCCGAGGCCTCGGCCGAGTGGCTGCACGGGCAGGCGCGGGCCGATTGGGGGTACGGGATCGGGGAGACCCTGTCCAACGAGGACCTGATCCGGGAACGGTATCGCGGAATCAGGCCGGCGCCCGGCTATCCCGCCTGCCCGGACCATACGGAGAAGAGGCTCCTGTTCGACCTCCTCCAGGCGGAGAAGGAGGCCGACATCTCCCTCACCGAGACCTTCGCGATGCAGCCGGCCAGCTCGGTCTGCGGGTTCTACTTCGCCCATCCCCAAGCCAAGTACTTCGCCGTCGGCAAAATCGGCCGTGACCAGGCGGCGGACTATGCGAAGCGCAAGGGCATGGCGCTCAAGGAAGTCGAACGGTGGCTGGGACCGAATCTGGGCTACGATCCTGCGTGAAACGAGAAAGGTGAGAAGTAAGACGTGGAATGGCGGTGAGACGTGAGGGGATGTCAGCCCCCCACGTCTCGCGCTCGTCTATGAACGGCAGACTGTCAATTGCTCGGTCTGCTGGATTTTCGCCGCAGCGCTCTCCAGGGCCGTCCTGATCCACCCGTACCGTTCCTCAGCCCAGGCATTGAAGGCCGTCGCGTCGGGGAAGACCAGGTCCCAGGCCCGGGCCGCGTCGAGCAGCAGCAGCTCGTGAGGCCGGTTCTGGCCCGGGAAGAAGACCACGAGCACGGCCGAGTTGCCGATCAGGCTGATGTCGGTGAAGATGTGGATCATGGCCGAAGGCGGCAGCTCGGCGTCCCGTACGGCTGCCTCCACGATCGGGCTGTAGAGCCGGTGCAGGAACTGGGAGATCGCTTCGTAGGGGGCCTTGGATTCGTGCAGCCTCGGATTCGGAGAGTCCCCGAACAGGTGGTCGGTGAAGTAGGCGGCGGCTTCCCACGTGGGCATGGCTCCGGTGGAAACCAGGGCTTCGCACACATAGGCCAGCCAGTTGCGTGTTACGGCGCAGGACGGCATGATGGATTCCTCCCTCGGTGGTGCGACACGGTGCGTTGACTGGGTGAAAGACCGGATTCAGTGCCTGGCAGGAAGATCCTGAGGACTCACCGGTGCGAACCGGGACGCATCATACCGGAGCAAAGGTCCGTTGTCAACGAGGATGGCGGTTCGCGGCTAGAGGTCGGCGTAGCGAGTCCGGATCGCCAGGGCCTCATCCAGGGATGCGAGGAAGAGGTCGAGCAGGCCCGGGTCGAACTGCTTTTCCCGCCGCTCGCGCATGATGGAAACCGCCTGGTCAATGGAAAAGGCGGGCTTGTACGGGCGGGGGCTGGTGAGCGCGTCGAACACGTCGGCGATGGTGGCGATGCGCCCGGGGAGCGGGATCGCTTCGCCGGCGAGGCCGCGAGGATACCCGCTGCCGTCGAACTGTTCGTGATGCGTCCAGGCGATGGTCGCGGCCAGGCGCAGCAGCTCGGACTCGGAGCCGGCCAGGATGCGGTAGCCGATCTCCGAATGTTGCCGGATGATCGAGAACTCGTTGGTCGTGATCTTGTCGGGCTTGAGCAGGATGTGGTCCGGGGTGCCGATCTTGCCGATATCGTGCATCGGGCTGGCGATGCGGATCAACTCGCAGGTCGCGTCGTCCAGCCCGCATTTTCTGGCCAGCAGCTCGCAGTAGTGGCTCATCCGGCGGATGTGCTGGGCCGTCGCGTCGTCCCGGAATTCGGCCGCGATGGCCAGCCGCTGGATCGTTTCCTCGCGGGACAGGCGCAGGTCCCGTTGCGTCTGCTCGAGCCGCTCGATGGCGTGGCGGAGCGCGGCGGTGCGGTCCAGCACGGTCTGCTCCAGCCGCTCCCGATGAGCCCGGTTCTCGATCTCCAGGCGGCGCCGTCGGAGCGCGTTGGCGACGTTGATCAGGACTTCGTTGGACTCGAACGGCTTGATGATGTAGCCGTAGGCCCCGATTTCCAGCGCCAGGTTGGCCAGTTGCGGGTCGTCCAGGCCGGTCACCATGACCGCCGCCGTGTCCGGATGCTCGCGGAGCACGTGGCGGATCAGGCCGAGCCCGGACTCGCCGGGCATGTTCATGTCGCACAGGATCAACGCGAATTCCTGTTCGGCCAGACACCGGCGAGCCTCCTGCGCATCGGCTGCCGTCACGCACGCGTAGCCGTACCGCTCCAAGAGCCGACCCAGCATCCGCCGGATCGCTTCCTCATCGTCCACGATGAGAAGCCTGGCGCTCCCGGTTGGGGGAAGGTTGTCGCCCATGGGGTCCAGGACATTTAATCAGAAAACCTGCGGGATTGAAAGCAGAGACCGCCCCGGGTAAAACCCTGAAACGGGCGGGCGGCATCGCTCGAACCGGTCGCGGAGCGCTCCATGCCCTACGTCTTTCCGTACGAGGAGGCCTTTGTCGTCGGAGTCGGCGCCCTGATTGCCGGACTTTTGCTGTTCAGAATCGCGGTGGCGCGGAAGCGTGCCCGCGAATCCGCACGGTCTGACCGGACCGAGTGACCGGCCGTTTCGTTGATCTTCGATCTCCCCTCCTTTATAATCCGCTCCGTTATGGATCGCGGACTCTCGCTGCTGCGCCTGGACGGTCGCCGGCCGGACCAGCTCCGCCCCGTCAAGATCACGCGGGACTTCATCAAGTACGCCGAGGGGTCCGTGCTGATCGAGATGGGCGGCACGAAGGTGATTTGCACCGCGTCCGTCGAGGAGAAGGTGCCGCCCTTCCTCAAGGACAAGGGGCGGGGATGGGTGACGGCCGAGTACGCCATGCTTCCCCGCGCGACCCAGGAGCGGACCCAGCGCGAGGCGACTCGGGGCAAGCAAGGGGGGCGGACTCTGGAGATTCAACGGCTGGTCGGGCGCGCCCTGCGCGCGGTGACCGATACGGCGGAGATGGGGGAGCGCACCGTCTGGATCGACTGCGACGTGATCCAGGCCGACGGGGGCACGAGGACGGCCTCCATCACCGGTTCGTTCATCGCCCTGGCTGACGCGTTCGCGGTGCTGAAGAAAAAGGACCTCATCAAGAAGCGGCCCCTCACCGATTACCTGGCTGCCGTCAGCGTGGGCAAGGTCGGCGGGGAAGTCCTCGTGGACCTGGCCTACAACGAGGACTCCATGGCCGACGTGGACATGAACCTGGTCATGACCGGGCGGGGACGGTTCGTCGAGGTGCAGGGCACGGCGGAGCGGACGCCCTTCGAGAAGAAGGACTTCGACGAGTTCATGCGGGTCGGGTGGGCCGCCATCCAGAGCCTGGTCATGCTTCAGAAGGAGCTGATCGGCGGCCTGGAATGAGAAAGAGGGGCGTCACTCGTCATTGGTCATTCGTCAATCGGGAAGAACAGGCGTTCGGCTCCCTTACGAATGACGGATGACGGATGGCGGATGACGGGAGTTGAGAGAACTGGTGCTTGCGACCAGGAATCCTCACAAGGGCGCTGAACTGGCCGCGCTGCTGCGCGACGCGGGGGTCAGGATCAGGACGTTGGCCGAGTTCCCTGACGCGCCCGAAGTCGAGGAGGACGGGGAGACCTGCCAAGCCAACGCGACCAAGAAGGCGACCGCGATTGCCGGGTACACAGGGCTCCCGGCCGTGGCCGACGACACGGGCCTGATGGTGGACGCGCTCAATGGGCGGCCCGGCGTCCATGCGGCCCGCTATGCGGGGGCGGACGCGACCTACGAGGACAACTGGCGCAAGCTGCTTGCGGAGTTGAAGGGCGTTCCGGGGGAGCGGCGACGGGCCCGCTTCGTGACGGTGGCGGTCATCGCCTGGCCGTCCACCGGCAAGGTGGAAGTCGTCGAGGGGGTGTTAGAGGGGCTGATTGCGGAAGAGCCGGCCGGGACACAGGGATTCGGGTATGATCCGGTGTTTTTAGTCCCGGAGATCGGGAAGACGCTCGCACAACTCAGCGCGGATGAGAAAAACCGGATCAGCCACCGGGCCAGGGCCTTCTTGAAAGTGCGGGAGATCCTGCAAACGATGAATGCTGAACGATGAGCGCTGAATTGGGAGACTGGAAGACGCGCGGCTTTTGTCCGGCCTTTATACTTCAGCGTTCATCATTGTCGGTGCAAGTCGGGGCGTAGCGCAGCCTGGTAGCGCGTCTGGTTTGGGACCAGAAAGTCCCCGGTTCAAATCCGGGCGCCCCGACCAAGAAAAAGGTGACGCGTGATGGGTGACGGGTGACAGGCAAACATGGACAGAGGACCTCTCCTCCCATTCTTCTCCAACACTTCGCACGTCACGCATCACTTGTCACGTTCCCAGCCGCGCCCGTAGCTCAGTTGGATAGAGCACCGGCCTTCTAAGCCGGTTGTCGCAGGTTCGATTCCTGCCGGGCGCGCCAGCTCCTTCCCTTACACTTCCTGCTTGTGTTCAGCCTGTTCGGGCTGGTCCGTCTTGCTGTCAGACGGGTGGAGGCCGTACTTCCTGAGGAGCTTGTAGAAGTCGGCCCGGTACCGGCCGGCGATCTGTGCCGCGCGCGAAATGTTCCCGCCGGTGAGGCGCAGGATCTCCTTGAGGTAGTTCTTCTCGAACTCCTCCTTGGCCTCCGTCAGCGGCTTCGGCCCGGATTCGCCCTGCGCCGGGGCATAGTCGGGGATCAGGTCCGGCACGATCTGATCCTGCGTCGTCATGATCACGGCCTTCTCGATGGTGTTCTCCAGCTCCCGCACGTTGCCGGGCCAGGTGTGGACCATCAGCTTGTGCATCGCGTCCGGCAGGAAGCCGCGCACCTGCTTGTTCAGCCGCTTGGCGCTTTGCTGAAGGAAATGCTGCGCCAGAACCGGGATGTCGTCTCTCCGCTCGCGCAGCGGGGGAATCGCCAACGGGACGACCTGGATGCGATAGTACAGATCCTCGCGGAAGGCCCCCCCCTTGACCGCCTGGCCGAGGTCTTTGTTCGTGGCGGTGATGATGCGCACGTCCACCTTGGTCGGGCGCGTCGAGCCCACCTCAAAGACCTCGCGTTCCTGGATGGCCCGCAGGAGCTTGACCTGCAGGGACAGGGGGGTTTCCCCGATCTCGTCGAGGAACAGCGTGCCCCCGTCCGCGCTCTGGAACAGCCCGCGTTTCGCCTGGATGGCCCCGGTAAAGGCGCCCTTCGCGTGGCCGAAGAGCTCGCTCTCGATGAGCGTCTCCGGGATCGCTCCGCAATTGACCGGAACGAAGGGGCCGCGGGCGCGCCGGCTGTTGCAGTGGATCACCCGCGCGATGAGCTCCTTGCCGGTGCCGGTCTCGCCGGAGAGCGAGATCGTGGCGTCCGTGTCCGCGACTCTGGCCACCTGCTGGAGCAGGGTCTGCATCGGCGCGCTCCGGGCCACCACGTTCTCGAGCCCGTAGAGCTCCTTGACCAAGAGCTTGAGCCGCTGGATCTCCCGGCTCATCCGTTGCTGGGTCAGGGCCTTCTCGAGGTAGACCTTCAATTCCTTGTCGTCGAACGGCTTCGTGAGATAGCCGAAGGCGCCCTTCTGCATCGCCTCGACGGCGTTCGGGATGGAGCCGTGGGCGGTCAGGATCAGCACGGGCAGGTTGGGGTGGAGCCGGAGCAGCTCCTCCATCACCGTGAGCCCGTCCATGTCCCCGAGCCGCAGGTCGGTGATGGCGAGGTCGAAGACCGTGCGGCGCGCCTCGGCGAAGGCTTCTTCACCTTTGGTGCAGGCCGTGACCGAGAACCCCATAGCCGCCAGCCTCATCTTCAAGAGGGGCAGGAGGCCCTCGTCGTCGTCAACCAGAAGAATGCGTTCCCGTTCCGTCATAGAGGCCCTTACGGGAGACCGTCCTTCCCGGGATGGGGATGGAGGTCCGGCTTGGTGGACGGCTTTTTGGACCGGGCCTTTTCCTTCAGCTCCTGATCGATTTGTTTGAGGGCTTCGAGCTGCCTGGTCAGGTCTTCCACCTTTTTCTCCCTCGCCTTGACCTCTCGCTGCAACGTCTGCGCCGACGCGGCATCCGCCTCCAGGAAGTCCCGGACCAGTTGCTCGGTAGCCCGGCCGTAGGGGGTGTCCGGCCTTGCCATCGATGCTTCTTTCAGCAACCGCAACCAGGTCCGGCTCGAGTCGGCGAGAGGTCCGTTGGGGGCAATGGCCAGGACCTCCTGGAAGTGGCGTGCCGCTGACTCCCGGCTTTCATGGAGCGCGACCAGCGCCCGTGCGAAATGGGCCCGGTCGCAGGACCTGGTCTTGGCGCAGGTCGCGAGCCTGGCGTCCTGCTCGTGGGCGGCGGCCTGGTAAAACGCCGCCTCGCGCTGGCTGGGTATGAGGAAAGGCGCATTCGGGCGAGGAACGGTCTTCACCTCGCAGGCCGGGAGGCTGCCGGTCGCGGCTGCCAGCATGAACAACCAGACCACTCGCACCGGCTTCGCGCACCCCGGCTTTGCGTAACGGATCATGCAACGCTCCGCGGCTGGGTCAACGGCAGGGTAAACGTGACGGTCGTGCCCTTGCCGGGCTCGCTCTCGGCCCAGATCCGTCCCCCGTGCGCCTCCACGACCCGCTTGGCAAAGGCCAGCCCCAGTCCGCTGCCGGCGAGCTGGCTCCTGGCGGACGTGCGGCCCTGGTAGAACCGGTCGAAAATGTGGGGGAGGTCCTCCGACGGGATGCCGGCGCCCGTGTCCGACACGGACACCAGAACGAGGTTCTTTTTCCTGTCCATCTCGATGTGCAAACCCACGCAGGCCCCGTCCGGACTGAACTTGAGGGCGTTCGAGAGCAGGTTGTCCACGACCTGCTCGATTCGGGCCCCGTCCATCGGGACCCAGGTCCGCTCGTGCGGCGCCTCCGTGAGCAGTTGAATCCGCTTTCCCTCGGCCAGCAGGCGCACCTTGCCGACCGAATTCTCAGCCACCTGGGCCAGGTCCGTGAGCACGATCTGGTACTGCATCAGCCCGGCCTCGATCTTCGACAGGTCGAGCAGCGTGGAAATGAGACGGATCAATCGCTGGCTGCTGTCCTGCATGATCTGCAGGGTCTCGCGCTGGTTGGGGCTGAGCGGGCCGGGGATCTCGTCGAGCAGCAGATGCGTTCCCTCCCGGATGGAGGCCAGCGGGGTCCGCAGCTCGTGGGAGATATGGGCGAGGAAGTCGGCTTTCATGTCGTCCAACTCCTGCAGCTTCTTCCCCATCCAGTTGACGGTCTCCACCAACTCGCGCAGGTCGCTCGGGGCCTCGACCTGCACGGTCTCGCCGAACTTGCCCTGGCCGATCTGCCTGATGTGGTCCTGGACCCGGCGGAGCGGCCGCAGGATGCTGTAGCTGGCGACGGCGGCCAACCCCAGCCCCAGCAGGATGGCGACGACGACCAGCCGGCGCATGATGGCCTCCGCCTGAGCGGACCTGGTGCGAGACTCGTTCACGACGGTGCGCATCAGGGCCTCGTGCAGGCCCACGTAGGCGTCGAGGCTGTCGGCGACGCCGTCCACGAGCGCATCCCGGCGGCTGGTATACCGGTCGTCGGGCAAGGAGGCACGGGGCAGGGGCCGCGGCGTCGCTTCGCGCAGGAGGCGCCGGTAAGCCTCATACAGCCGTTGCGTCTTGCCGAGCAGTTGCTGGCCCTCTTGCGCCGGGTCCTGCTGCAGCAGGGTTGAGAGGTTCCTGGTGAACTCCGCCGCCTCCTCGTCGAATTCCCTGAGAAAGACCTCGTCGTGCAAGACCCAGAACTTCTTCTCGCTCCGGAGCTGAGCGTACAGGCTGGAGGTGAGGCGCTTGGCCGACTCGATCGCTGGCGTGTGGTAGGCGACCAGATCCGTGCTCAAGGAGGTCAGTTGCCGGAGTTGGAGCAGGGCGTAGACGTTGACCCCTGCCACCACCAGAATAATGGTCAAGGAACCGAGGGCCAGACGCCAGAAGAGCGAAAGGCGCATCACGTACCCCCGAACGGCAGCGAGAAGGGGAAACAATCTGACTGTTCCGCTCTCCTTGATGTAGGAAAATCCATACATTCCATCGCCTTTGGAAATCAAGTGGTTCCTGTTTCTCGAATCGAAAGCACTGTAGGCTTTGACCTTCATAATCCCTTCAGTCTTTGGAAGTATCCCGATGAGGGATTACTCAACAAACAGCATAAACATCAAATACTTGAAGAATTTTTCTCCCTGCATGAACCATCGGCATCTCACTTGCTGACCACTAGGAAAGCGCATGCCCAGACCATGACGGTCATCCACAATAGACCCGATTGGCAGATGTTTGATAACCGCCCAGAATAAAAAGCGGATGAGTCGAAACAAGCAGCGGGCCAGCTGTCGAGGAATGGTAGCGGATGTGCCTCGCTACCCGGATGCCGCCTCCTCCTGGGGCATTCCCCCGCACAGCCTGGCTGTGAAGGGAGGAGAAGGATGAAGCTCGCGTCCATCATGATGAGCGTCAGCCTGTTCCTGCACGTGACCCTCCTGGGGCTGTTGGGATTCGTGGTCGTGCCGGACGGTCCCTGGCCCGATGCGGCCATCGCCGGATCGCCGGCGGAAAGGTATCTGGCCGGCCTGAACCCGGAGGCTCAGGAAACCATGTTCGAAGGGACGATCGAGGCCGTTGATTGGGACAGCCTGAGCATTACCGTGAAGACGGACTTCGGGCGGGTCCTTGTCCTCTCGGCCACGAGCACCGAAGCCCTGGCCCAACTGAGCCAGGGAGACCGGGTGCGGCTCGAAGTGGACCTGAAGGGAAGCCTGCAGGTGAGGAAGCTCGAGCCAGCCACAGGCCACAGGTCCCAGAGGGCCGGTCCCGTGAGGCGGTCATCCGTGGTGGTGATGCCCTGCGAAGGGGCGGTGGCATGACCGTCGAACAATGGATCACCGTCGGCCTGCTTGGCTGGATGATCTTGCGGGCAATCCTGATCGGCCTTGATCTCTGAAAGACGGTGCGGCCCATTCCTGCCGGTCCGATCAGGGTCCGTGGTGGGGACATGGGTTTTTTGAGGAAACGGAGGTGATGAGCATGAGAAGAGCTGGAAGGCTCTCAGCGTGGTTCCTTGTCATGGGGCTGGCGGGCTGGCTCCTCGCACCGTTGGCTCATGAGGCGGCTTTAGCCGCCGAGGAGCAGGCTGGCGCTCAGGCGCAAGGTCCAATCAAAGAGTGGTCGGGAGGGGCGGCGATCGGGGTCATGGGCGGAACGCCGGACGGTTCCGCCTTCGGGCTCAATTTCAACGCGGATCGGTTCCTGGATCGTAACGTGTCGTTGGGGCCGCTGCTCCAGATGGGGTTCACCGGGGACATGACGCTCGTCGGGTTGTCCGGTCAGGCCAAGTACTGGGCGGACCTTCCCGATGTCTCGGACCGGCTGAAGCTCGTGCTGCAGGGAGGGGTCGGATTCGCCCACGCAGACCTGCGAGGGTCCGATACCTCTTGGCTGATCCCGCTCGGTATCGGGGTGGACTATCAGTTGGACGAGAAGGTCTTCCTCACGAGCACGTTCATGCTCAACTTCACGGACCTGGACCTGGGACGAGGCAACACCGCGACCGTGATGCCGGCCTGGACGGTCGGGGTGCGATTCTAGTCCGTGCATGAGACGACGTGGAGCTGTGCCGCGGATACGGTGGCTCGCGGTTCCGCCGGAATTTCCGCTGATCCTGGCTGGCCCGCTCCCGTGCCGGGGCGCCGACGGGGATCGCGCTGGCTGCGTGCCTCCTCCTGGGGCCGTGGGTCTGGCCGGGCATCTTCCTAGGCGCGTTCCTGACCAACGTCACGACCGCCGGGTCGGTCTTCACCTCCCTCGGCATCGCGACCGGCAACACGCTGGAGGGGCTCATCGGCGCCTATCTGGTGACTCGGTTCGCCAACGGCTGCCGTGCCTTCGAGCGCACGCAGGACGTCTTCAAGTTCGTCGGGCTGGCCGGCCTCGCGAGCACGGCGGTCAGCGCCTCCGTGGGGGTGACCAGCCTCGCGTTCGGGGGCTATGCCGACTGGGACGAGTTCGGCATCGTCTGGCTGACCTGGTGGCTGGGCGACGTCGGGGGCAGCCTCGTCGTGGCACCCCTCCTGATCCTCTGGAGCCAGTCGCCGATCGTTCGCTGGGGCCGGGAGCAAGCGCTGGAAGCGGCGGCCATCCTTGTCGCGCTGGTCGCGGTCGGGCTGGCTGTGTTCGGCGGGTGGTCTGGCGGGAGCGTCTCAAAGGATCCGCTCGAATTCCTGTCAATCCCGATCCTGGTATGGGTGGCCTTTCGCTTCGGCCAGCGCGAAACCGCCGCGGCCACCGTCCTGCTCGCCGGCATCGCCGTCTGGGGGACGTTGCAAGGGGTCGGACCGTTCACGAGACCGTCGGTGAACGAGTCTTTTCTGCTGCTGCAGGCGTTTCTGAACGTGGTCGCCGTGACCGCCATGGCTCTGGCCGCCGGTATCTCGGAGCGCAGACTGGCCGAAGAGGGACTGCGCGAGAGCCGGGAACGGCTGCAGTTGGCCCTTGCCGCCGGCCGCATGGGCATCTGGGACTTCGACTTCGCGAGCGGCGAGGTCCTCTGGCCGCCGGGCCTGGAGGCCATTCATGGGATGGAGCCCGGTACCTTTGGCGGGACGTTCGCTGCCTATGAAAAGGACATCCATCCCGAAGACCATGACCGGGTACTGGAGGCCATCGCCCGCAGCATCGAGCACAAGCAGGAATACGACGTCGAGTATCGTATCACCAGGCCGGACGGGGCGACCTTGTGGGTCAACGGGAAAGGGCACGTCGTCTGTGACCGGTCGGGACGACCCGTCCGGATGACGGGCGTGTGCATGGACGTCACGTCCCGCAGGCTGGCCCAGGAGGCGTTGCGCAACGCGCACGACGAGCTCGAAATGCGGGTGACGGAGCGGACCGAGGAACTGACGGAGGCGATCCGGGCGTTACGATCGCAGATCAACGAGCGCGATCGGGCGGAGCAGGACTTGAAGGCGAGCGAGGAGCGTTTTCGCCTGTTGATGGAGGGCGTCGAAGATTACGCGATCTTCATGCTGGATCCGGGCGGCTGCGTGACGACGTGGAACGTCGGCGCGGAGCGGATCACGGGCTACCGGACGGACGAAGTCCTGGGGCGCCACGTCGCGTGCTTCTATCCCCCGGAGGGCGTCGCTGCCGGCAAACCGGATCTCGCGCTCAAGATGGCGGCGAGTCGCGGCCGCTTTGAGGATGAGGGCTGGCGGGTCTGCAAGGACGGCACGCAGTTCTGGGTCCAGGGCGTGATCACGGCGCTGTGGGACCAGAGCGGAGAATTGCGCGGGTTCGTTCAGATCACACGGGACATCACGGAGCGGAAGCGGGCCGAAGCGGTCCAACGTCAGCTCCTGGAGCAGGTGCTGAGCGTCCGGGAGGAGGAGCGCAAGCGGATCGCCCGCGAGCTGCACGACGGTCCGGGACAGACGCTCACCTCGCTGCTGGTGGGGCTTCGGGCGGCCGAGGAGATGCCGACCCGGGAGGCGATGCGGGCGCGCGTGGAGGATCTCCGGAAGGTCGCCGCGCTGGCGCTCACCGAGATCAGGCGGCTCGCCATGGGGCTCCGCCCGAGCGTGCTGGACGACCTCGGCCTCGACGCGGCGCTCAGGCGTCTGGCGGCCGATTTTACCCAGACGCACGGGCTCTCGGTGGAAGTCTATGCGGACGGCCTGGCTTCGCGTCGGCTGCCGAGTCCGGTCGAGACCGCCCTGTACCGCATCGCGCAGGAGGGGTTGACGAACGTCGCCAAACACGCGGCCGCCAGGACCGTCAGTCTCCTGCTCCGTTCTTCCGGGTCGGATGTCCAGATGATCATCGAGGACGACGGGGCCGGTTTCCAGGTCGAGGCGGCGTTGCAGTCAGCGGACGGGAGACGGCATCTGGGGCTGCACGGAATGAGGGAACGCACCGCGCGGCTGAACGGATCCCTTGAAATCGAGTCCAGGCCGGGAGGCGGGACCAGCCTGTACGTCAAGATTCCGCTCTAAGGAGGGATGGACGTGAAGATTCGCATCGTCATCGCGGACGACCATGCGGTCCTGAGGGCCGGTCTCCGGCTGCTCATCAACGGCCAGCCAGACATGGAGGTGGTGGGGGAGGCGGCAGACGGAAGCGAGGCGGTGATCAGGGCTCGAGAGACGCAGCCCGATGTCATGCTGCTCGACCTGTCCATGCCCGGACAGGGCGGCACGCAGGCGATCACGGGAATCCGGCAAGCCGCACCCAACACCCGGGTCCTGGCCCTCACGATGTACGACGATCCGGCCTATCTCCGTTCCGTCTTGGCCACGGGGGGCGCCGGCTACGTGGTGAAGAGCGTGGCGGACATGAAGCTGTTGACGGCCATCCGGGCGGTCGCGAACGGGCGCACGTTCGTGGACCTCCCGGGCTTGGACCGGTCGCCCGCGGAGCAGGGCGTGCAGGGATCGGACGGAGGGGCGGCGCAGACCGAACGTTCATTGAACCTGTTGAGCGACCGGGAGCGGACGGTTCTGAGCCTCGTCGCCCAGGGCTATACGAACCAAGAGGTTGCCGACCAACTTGAAGTGAGCGTCAAGTCCGTGGAGACCTACCGGGCCCGTCTCATGGACAAACTCGGATTGCAGAACCGCGCGGACCTCGTCCGCTATGCGCTGGAGTGCGGACTGCTCATCCCGCCGACTCCGCCGATCCCTTCTCCCTAAAGCAAGCGAAGAGGAAATGTCGTCAGGATTACCCCGACGGTAACGGAAGCCACTTCAGGTATTCTCCTGATTCCCTGACCGTCTCCCCCGATGATAGAGGACTGATCGGATTCATCTCTCACGGTCCGATGATTCAAGGCACCGCTGTTGCAGTAACTCCTTTCCGTCTGTTGCTACTCGAAGACATTGCCGGACGGTCCGCAAGCGGCTAACTGACCAGTGCGGTGGAGCTTTGATCGGGCATCCGCTCAATCGAGGATCTTCGTGACGGAAAATTGTCTTCCCTCAGGACGGACGTCGGCACTTTCGGCCTGCTCAAGGCCATGCTCCTCGCACAGGCCGGCATGAGGATGCACCCATGGCGAACCCAACGATGCACATCCCGCCATCGTTTTCGGGCGCGGCGTGGCGTCTTCGCCCCCTGGCCCGATTCGGGCTGCTCGGTTTGGGGCTCGGACTTGCCGCGGTGCTGTTCGAGCCCGCTGTCTGGAGGACCGATTTCGCCTCCGGGCTCCTTTCTCACGGCCACTGCTACCTGTGGAGGCCGGGTCTGGTCTGGCTCCACGTGGTGTCCGACAGCCTGATCGGGTTGTCCTACTTGGTCATCTCCATCACGCTCACCTATCTGGTCTATCGCGCGCGCCAAGACGTCCCGTTCGGCTGGATGCTCCTGGCTTTCGGCTTCTTCATCGTGGCCTGCGGCGGCACGCACCTGATGGAGGTCTGGACCGTCTGGAATCCGCTCTACTGGTTGGCCGGCAACGTGAAGGCGTTGACGGCGGCGGCCTCGGTGGCCACGGCCGTCGTGCTGCCTCCCGTGGTGCCGAAGGTTCTGGCGTTGATCCATGAGGCCAAGCTTTCCGAAGAGCGGCGCAGGCAGGTTCAACAGGCCAACGCCGAACTGAGGGCGCTCAACGAGAAGCTCACCGAGTACAACCGGCTCAAGACGGAGTTTTTCGCCAACGTCAGCCATGAGCTTCGGACGCCCCTGACCCTGGTGCTGGGGCCGACCGAGAAGCTGCTGCGATCCGGCGGGCTGACCGAGCCCCAACGTCAAGACCTTCAGGTCGTCGAGCGGAACGCCCGCATCCTGCACAAGCAGGTCAACGACCTGCTCGACGTGTCCAAGCTGGATGCCGGGAAGATGAAGCTGGCCTACGTCGAGACCGACCTGGCGCGGCTGATCCGCGCGACCGCCGACGATTTTATGGTGCTGGCTCGGGAGCGGCAGGTTGCGTTTTCGGTTGAGACCCCGCCGACCGTCATGGCTCAGGTGGACATCGAGAAGGTCCAGCGCGTTCTGGTCAACCTCCTCTCCAACGCCTTCAAGTTCACCCCGGCCGGCGGGTCCGTGATCGGTCTCCTCCGGACGGGCGGGGATGAGGCGGTCCTGGAGGTCCAGGACGGCGGGCCAGGAGTACCTCCGCACCTCCGCGAGGCGATCTTCGAGCGATTCCGTCAGGGGGAGGGAGGACCGACCAGGACGTTTGGCGGTACGGGGCTTGGACTGGCCATCGTCAAGGAATTCATCGAACTGCACGGCGGCTCCGTCTCGGTCGGCGACGCGCCGGACGGAGGCGCGCTGTTCACCGTCCGGTTGCCGCTTATGGCGCCGCCGGGAGCCGCGGTGCGTCGCGCTGCGGATCGGCCGGATGAGGCCGACGCGCTCCTCCGCGCGGCGGTCGAAGAGCTGCGGCTGCGGGCCGAGGCTGCCCCGGCCGTTTCGGGGGCGGATCGTCCGCTGGTCCTCGTCGTCGAGGACAACCGGGACATGAACCGGCTCCTCGTCGAATGGCTGGCCCCAGACTACCGGACCGTGTCCGCATTCGACGGTCTGGAAGGGCTCGAGAAGGCCCTCGAGCTGCGTCCCGATCTGATCCTGAGCGACGTGATGATGCCGAAGATGAGCGGCGGTGAACTGATGCGCGCCGTCCGGGTCTCCCCCGAGCTCTGCGACGTTCCCATCATCATCCTGACGGCAAGGGCCGATGATGAGCTGCGCGTGGGGCTTTTGCGCGAGCGCGCCCAGGACTATCTGACCAAGCCGATCCTGATGGAGGAATTGCGGGCGCGGGTCGGCAATCTGGTCGCCGTCAAACGCGCGCGGGACCTGATGCAGCGGGAGCTGTCGAGCCAGGAGCAGAACGTCGCCGCCCTGGCCAACGAGATCGTGCTGGGCAAGCGCCAAATCGAGCGCTCACTGCAGGCCTTGAAGGAATCCGAGAAACAGCTCGCGGAGGCCCTGAGAGAAAAGGAGGTGCTCCTGAAAGAGGTCCACCATCGGGTCAAGAACAATCTCCAGATCATCTCCAGCCTGCTCAAGCTCCAGGCGGCTTCGATCCAGGACCGGCAGGTCCTGGATCTGTTCCGGGAAAGCCAGCGACGGGTCAAGGCCATCGCGCTGCTCCATGACATGCTGTGCGGCGGTCGGGAAGGCCAGGTGGACATGGCCCTGTACATCCGCCAGTTGGCGCGTCACCTCCGCGAGGCCTACGGGATCGGAGCGGATGGGCCGAGAATCGGCATCGAGGTGGACCAGGTTTCCTTCAACATGGACATGGCGATGCGGTGCGGGCTCATCATCGGGGAGCTGCTCTCCAATTCCCTCCGGCACGCTTTTCCAGACGGTCGAAGCGGGACGGTCACGGTCGCGCTGGCCGTCGAGGCCGGTGGGCGTTTGCGGATCAGCGTCGGCGACGACGGGGTCGGATCGAGTCAGCCGCTCGATCCCGCCCAATCTCAAACTCTGGGGCTCCAACTGGTCTCCATGCTGGTGAGGGACCTGGAAGGAACGGTGGAGATGCGCAGCGCCCGCGGGACGACGATCACGATTCTCCGTCCGTTCTCCAAAGGGGAGGGCGCCGGCCATGCCCAAGAAACAAATCCTCATCGTTGAGGACGAACCGGTCATTGCACTGGACATTCAGTACAGCCTGACCAAGGCCGGCTATTCGGTGACGGGGATTGCGGTCTCGGTTGACGGCGCGCTCAGCAAGATCACCGACGATGCGCCGGACCTCGTGTTGATGGACATCGTGATCAAAGGGGACACGGACGGGATCGAGGCCGCCCGCCTGATCAGGGAGCAGCACGACATTCCAGTGGTCTTTCTGACGGCCTACGGCGACGATGAGACTCTGCAGCGGGCCAAGCAGGCCTGCCCGTTCGGGTTCGTGCTCAAGCCGTTCGAGGACCGGGACCTGCGTGCGGCCGTCGAGGTGGCGTTGTCCAAGCACGAGGCCGACCAGCGGGTCAAGGAGCGGGTGCGGTGGCTGGACGCCACGATCCGCGGCCTCGGCGATGGCGTGATCGCCACGGACCGGCAGGGGCGCGTTTCGTTCATGAACTCCGTCGCGGAGGCCATCACTGGCTGGTCCCAGGCCGAGGCCGTCGGAAGGGCGATCGCGAGCGCATTTGATGTCCGGCGTGCCGGATCCCGGATCGTGGTTGAGGCGTTCGTCGCCGAGGCTGTGGAAGAGCGTCGCCCGGTGGGGTTGCCCGGCCGGACCTCGCTCATCGCCAGAGACGGCGTCGAGCATCCGATCTCCGGCAGCGTCACCCCGGTTTGGGATGCGCGGGGAAACGTCGTCGGCGCGGTCGTCGCGTTCTACGACGTCCTGCTGCGCAGCCAGGGAGAGGGGAACGTCGAGGGCCAGACGCGGGAGTTGCAGGACGCGATGCGCGTTCTCAGAATCCTGAAAGGCCTGCTCCCCATCTGTGCGTCCTGCAAGAGGATCAGGGATCAACACGGTGACTGGAAGACGATCGAGACCTATTTTGGCGAACGCTCGGAGATCCAGTTCAGCCACGGGATCTGTCCGATGTGCCTCGACAGACTGTATCCGGGAATCGGGCGAGAACCATGAGGGCGCTCGCCGATCAAAAGGGGAATCGGCCTCCCTTGCCCGCGGGGACGGATTGTGCTTTGATTCGCGCCGAGTCGGTTGGCCGCCACGTGCGCGCGCCCTTTCGATCGGGAAGCTTTGTAGGACGAACACCGATTCTCAACGAGCCGGTTTTGGCGGATTCTATGGGGTTGTTATCCGTCGGGTGTACGGACTGCGGACGACCGGAACGCGATGTTCAAGATACTCATCGCCGACAGCCACGAGGTGTCACGCCTCGGGTTAAGGCAACTCCTCTCGCACGAACCTGACCTGACAGTCGCGGCCGAGGCGCTCACGGCTCAGGATCTCCTCAAGCTGGCCGCGAAGCAGGACTTGGACGCGGTCGTGCTCGATTTGAACCTGGGGAACAAGGGCGGACTGGATCTGTTGAAAGAACTCAGGCGCGTCCGCCCGGACCTGCCGGTTCTGGTTTTCACGGGGCATCCGGAGCAGCAGTATGGCCTGCGCGCGATCAAGGCCGGCGCCAGGGGCTATGTTTCCAAGGCGAGACCGGCCAAAGAGATCGTCAAAGCCCTCAGGACCGTCTGTTCAGGCGGCAATTCCGTGAGCGAGTTGCTGGCTGATCGCCTGGCGATGGAGCGGAGGGCGGGCGCCTACGAACACCTCCATGACGGACTGTCCAACCGAGAGTTCGAGGTTCTCCTGTTGATCGCCTCGGGCTACACGGTCACCGAGATTGCCCGTCGCCTGGCCCTGAGCGTCAAGACCGTGAGCACGCACCGAACCAGGATTCTGGAGAAGATGGGGATGAAGAGGAACCAGGAGCTGATCCGGTACGCGTTCAGCCAAGGCCTGGTGAACTGAGCCGGCTTCGTTCGGCGTGGTAGCGCCAAAGCGGGGAGTCCGAGGCCTGCGCAGGGACGATCCGGGCGGGGAGGCCGCGCGAGCGGCTAGGTGCTGTACCGGAGGCGGGTGCCGAGCTCCACGGAGAGCTTGATCTCCTCGGCAGACAGACACTTGGGAAAGTAGGCGCCGGAAACCTGAGCCCCGTTGAGACTGGCGCCTTCCAAACAGGCGCCCCGGAAGTCGATCCCGCGAAGATCCGCCTGGCGGAAGTAGCAGTCGCTGAAGTCCAGCCCGTCCGCATCAATCCCGCGCAGGTCCAGGTTCCGGAAGTCGCAGGCCGTCAGGTCCGGCTTGTCGCCAGCGGCCTTTTTTCTGTTGAACTCCGCGAGGTTTCCCGCCCGGAGCAGCTGGTACATCGGGTCGTCGGAGATCCGCAGTTTCTTCGGTTCCATGGGGCACCCTCCGCGAGCGGCCGTACACCGCGCACGTCCTCTATCGGAGGAATCCAGAAATTTCTTGAGGCGCGCCGGGCAGGCCCGTTGATTTGCACGGACCGGCGGCGGTATCGTGTGGCTCGGTCATAACGGGCTGAGAACCAACACCGCCAGCGTCCCGGAGGTGTCCCATGGGACCGACCAAGGTGATCGTGAAAAGCGGCGCCCTCTACGATGCCAACACCGGCAGGCTGATCAAGGACGGTCTGGCGACCCCGCAGGCGGTTCGGGACTACGCGGCCCGGCATTACGTCGCCGTCCCCGAGACGGATCAGGCTGGCCGGCCTTGGGAGTTCGAGGGCCAACCGGTCTACTGCCTGCGTGGAACGCAGTACGAGACGCTCGACGGTCGCCGGCTGCCCCTCGCCCGCTGTCCGGACTGCGGCGGGATGGGAGTGCGGATTGAGGAGGCGACGGTGGATTCGGATTGCATCCGGTGCACGGCCTGCGGGCATGAGTTCGACGCCAGGCTGGAGATGATGGAGAGCTGAACGGCCGATGGCTCGGCGAAGAGGCGCGACCCTCAAATCGGCCAGGCGGGCAAAGGCCGGGAAGCGAGCGGGGCGCCAGGCGCCCGTCTCCATCGAGCCGGGCCTCAAGCGCCGGTTCCAGACCAGGCTTCTGAAGTGGTACCGGCAGCATGGCCGCGACCTGCCCTGGCGCAAGACGTCCGATCCCTATGAAATCCTGGTCTCCGAGGTCATGCTTCAGCAGACCCAGGTGGACCGGGTCGTCCCCAAGTATCACGAGTTCCTTGAGCGTTATCCGAGCTTCCGGCACCTGGCCGAAGCGCCGGTGGAGGAGGTTCGGGCTGCCTGGTATCCCCTCGGGTACAACGTCCGGCCCTACCGCCTTCACAGCATCGCGCGAGAGGCCGTGGCCCGGTATGGAGGGACGCTGCCGAGGGACCCGGATGCGCTGCTCTCATTCAAAGGGATCGGCCGCTACACGGCCGGGGCGGTCCGGTCCTTCGCCTTCAACGAAGACGCACCCATCCTGGACACGAACGTCATCCGGGTGCTGCATCGGGTGTTCCTGGGAAGCGGGGACCCGAAAACGCAGAAGTCCCGTCTCTGGGCCCTCTCCGAGGCCTTGATCCCGAAGGGGAAGGGCTACGACTTCAACCAGGCCATCATGGACTTCGGCGCCATCGTCTGCACCGCCCGCCATCCCTACTGCCTGCTCTGTCCCATGCGGGACTTCTGCAAGAGCTACCCGTTCGATTCCGGACGTGACAAGTGACGGGTGACACGTGATGAGACGGAAATGAGCAGGATGAGACAGACCGATCACTCGTCACGTGTCACGCGTCACGACATCATTCAAGTCGCGGCCGGCTTGATCCGCCGCGACGGCCGGTACCTCATCACGCGCAGGAACCGGGAGGCCCACCTCGGAGGGCTCTGGGAGTTTCCCGGCGGCAAGCGGGAGCCGGACGAGTCGCTCGAGGAATGTCTCCGCCGGGAGCTGCGCGAGGAGCTGGGGATCGAGATCACGGCACCGACTCTTTTTCGGGTCGTCCGGCATGACTATCCGGAGAAGCGCGTCGAGCTGCACTTCTTTCTCTGCTCGATCGAGACCGGCCTGGAACGCCCGCTGGGCTGCGCCGACCTGCGCTGGATGACGCCGGCGGAGATGCCCCGGTTCGACTTTCCGCCCGCTGACCGGCCGGTGATCGAGTCGCTGCAAAAAGACGTCGTGCGTCGTCCGCAAAGGCAGATCCGACCCGAGTGACGAGCGACGAGTGGCGAACGACGAATAACGGATGACGGCGTTGCGATGCTGCGCTTTCCGCTGGATGCGAAGCTCAAGGACGGGACGCCCATCCAGCTCGTGCTGGCCGATCAGGACGACGTGGAGCCCTTGCGGAGCCTGTACCGGATCATCGTGGCGGAGGGCACCTCCTATCCGCACGAACGGCCGCCGGATCGCGAGGACTTCCTGGACTACTGGTTCCGGGGGAAGAGCACCGTCGCCGCCTACGTCCGGACCGGAGGCCGGAACGGCGAGAGCGAGCTGATCGGGGCCTTCTATCTCAAGCCGAACTGGCCGGGGCGGGCCAGGCAGGTGGCCAACGCCGGATTCGTCGTGGCGCCTCAGTGGCGGAACAGGGGGCTGGGCTGGCTGCTGGGCGCCACCATGCTGCAGTATGCCAGGGATCTCGGCTACAAGAGCGTCATCTTCAACCTGGTCTTCTCCGAGAACCTGATCGCACGGCACCTCTGGCGGAAGCTGGGATTCGAGGAACTGGCCGTGATTCCCGGGGCCGTCCGCAAGGACGACGGGACCTACCAGGACGCGGTCGTCATGTGGAGATCGTTGCTGGAGCGGTGATGGGTGAAGGGTGATGTGTGATGAGTAGCAAGGGATCAAGCTCCTCCAGGAATTTGCCCCCCATCACTCGTTGCCCATCACCCATCACGAAGCCTCTATGAAAGTCGTCCTCGACATCGAGACCGTCCAGCCCTCCCGCGAGGAGTGGGCGCGGCTCGTCGGGCTCGGAGAGCCGGGCGAGGCGCTGCTCGAAGCGGCGGACAACCTGTTCGACCGGGCCGAAGCCTCGGAGAAGAAACGGCTGGAGGACGAGCAGTATGCCCGCTCGGCCTTCGACGGGACCTTCAGCCGCATCGTCTGCATCGGACTCGTGCTCCTCTCCGACTCGCTGGAGCCGCAGGGGGCCGTGGCCTGGTACGGGGGCAACGAAAGGGAGTTGCTCCAGCAGTTCTGGGCCAGGCTGGGGCAGGCCAGGCCGGTTCTCTACGTCACCCACAACGGGCTCGGGTTCGATCTCCCGTTCATCAGAAAACGCTCCGTCATCCATCAGGTCAAGCCGAGCCTGGAGATCCCCCTGGCCAAATTCCGCACCGACCCGGTCTACGACACGATGGCGGTCTGGAGCAACTGGGAGCAGCGGGGGTGGGTCAAGCTGGACGTGCTGGCCAGGGCGCTGAACGTGGAGACGAAGTCGGGGAGCGGAAGGCAGGTGGCGGACATGTGGGCGAGGGGGCAGGGGCGCGAGATCGCGGAATATTGTTTGCAGGATACCTACGTCACCTATGCCTGCTATTGCCGCATGAACTTCCGTGAGCCGCTGTCCCGCGAGGTCGTGCTGGCGAAGAAAGAGTTGATCGAAACGCGGTGAGGCGGACCGGTCTGCAGGGCGTCACCGGGCCTGGGCTGGCGCCGGCTGCTTTTTTCTCTTCTTGTCCTTCTGCTGGTCTATCTGGCGCTGCGCGTCCTGCTCGGCCAACTGTTTCTTGATCGTCTGCAGCTCCTCCTTCAGCGCCTCCATCTCCTTGTCCTTCTTGAGCATGAGCTCCTTCACCGACTGGATGTCCTGGGCGGGCGTCCCCTGTGGAGCCGGCCTCTCTTGAGCCCGTTCAGGGGTGGGCTGAGCCGGCGCGGGCGCCGGGGGCTTGCTCCCTTCCCGGTCTGGCGGCGGACCCGGCTGGGGAGCGGGCGGGAGGCGGACGGGCAGTTTGGCCAGGAGCTCGTAATCCAGGATGATCGGCGTCAGGTGAGGCTCCCCGAAGAACCCCCGTTCCTGGTAGGACTCGGGACGCAACGCGGCCTTCGGGGCGAAGAGGAACTCCACCCGGTCGAGGCTGCTCGCGTCGGGGAGACGGCGGTTCGGCATGTTGATGTTGTCGGGGCGGATCTGCTTCTGTCGAAACTCGGTGACGGTCAGGTGCAGAGAGAGGCCGTAGACGAAGAGCGCGGCGGAGGTGCTCTCCAGCTTGGGGCCGTACGTGGGGAGTTCGGACGAGCCGACCGCGGCTCCGCCGGTTTCCGAGAAGGTCAACAGCTTGCCCGGGGATCTGGGGCGATGGGCGACGCGGAAGCGGACCTGCTGGGTCGGCTTCGCCTGCGAGAGCGCCGTGACGATCAGCGGGGCAAGGAAGGCGACGTCCTCGTCAGAAAAAACCCGCTGGATCTTGTCTTCGGATTCGAAAAGCGTCTGCACCGTGGTCTGACGGCCCTGCACCAGAACCCCGCGCAGGGCACGGGCGATCGTCTCTTGCGGCATTGAAACCGGATGAGCCGCCTCGAGGTAGGGGTTGGCCATCGGCTCCAGGTAGACGCCTCCCCGCTGGCTCTCGTGGACGACGAGGTCAGGGCGGGGAGACGTGGCGCAGCCGGCGACGAGGAGGCAAGCCGCGACGGCCAGGCTGAACCCCTTCCAAGCCGGTGCGGGTCTGTCCATTCCTTGCTTGTTCACGTGAGGCTCGCGCCTGAGCTCCGGACCTGGGAAAGGCCGACAGTGTATCACAAGAAGCGAGGGACACAAACCGGGGGTTGACAGAGGGGCGGGTTTTGCTCTACAAACATCGCCATTGAGCTTGGCGCGGGGACGGTGCGACAACGGCGTCGCGTCCCGCTTGGCGACTTAGGACAACGGCGTCCTCTTGGTCCGGCATTCGGACCGGGAGGGCGTTTTTTTATGCTCGGAGAGCGGCCCGAAGGGTCTTTTGCAGAGGCCGCCGCGGAGCATCAGTGGAGAGCAGGCAATGAGTCCCAGGATAGCGGTGATCCTGTTGCTCGCAGGGTTGCTCTGCGGCTGTGCCGCGTCATTTCGCGATGAGGCTCTGGTGAGAGACGCGATGCGGGAACGCGAGGCGGCCTATGCGGAACTCACCCAGGCCATGACAACCTATTGCTCGGCGAGACATGCCTCGTTCGAAGCCAGACAAGCTTGCGAGATTGATAAGCGCCTGGAATTCTCGCGCTTCAATCCGGTGGAACGGAAGGCGGAAGAACCGCTCCCGACGGCTTCTGGCCTGAGGGGGAACGGGGCCCTTCCGTTCGTCAGATGTGAGCATGCCGGGGGGCGGGTGACCTGCCAACGGCTCTTCGCGGCATCACCGGGCGACCTGCACTAGCCATCCGCCCCGTCGGGCAATCCCTCAGTACACCTGGTTGTGCGGCAGTTGGCTCCGATACTCGCGCGCCATCTGGTCCGCTTCGTCTGCCGCCGAACGCATCTCCTTGGCCATCTCCCGGCTCCGCTTCGCCTGCTCGGAATCCTGCCCGCCCTGCTTGGCATGCCACCCGGCCTCCAGTTCCAGGCGCGCGGCCATGTTCCGAAACATCGCCGCCTGCCGACGATATTCGAAAGCCAGGTCGGCGGGCGACTTGGAGAGAGAGACATCCGGCGTCGCCTTACGCTCCGGCGGTCCTGCCGGACAGCCGGCCACGATCACGGCGCTGAGGAGCAAACCGCTTCCCAGGAGGAAAGATAGGGGCTTCATGGCATGACCCTCCTTTCTGGGCAGGCTCAAGGTTCCCCGATCCCGGCGATCTACTACGGAAATAATAGCATTATACTCCTGCGGTTCCCCAAAGGGGTAGCCAGCCGGGAGGACCGCCTTTCGGCTGAACCGGGGACGCGCCGAGAGATCCTGCGAAATCTCCCTTGACATGCTCGAAGCAGGAGGATTATAAGCGGTTCGTCGCGCAGGGCCGACGGGCGGAGACAAGGGCGTCTCCGTTCGGAAGCGCGGCATCACAGAGGCACAAGGACAATGGCGTCCTTTTGGTCCAGTGGAGGACCGGAAGGGCGCCTTTCTTTTTTCTACAGGCCGCCCGCCGGTCGTGGTGTGCATTGGGGCGATGTTTGCCCAAAGACAGGAGGAGGGCGGCGAAATGGAACGGGAAGGATGGAAGGGCAGCCGGGTGTGGCTGCTCGCCGTCGCGTTGGTCCTGCTTGCGGGACCGGTCGTTGCGGCGGAGAAAAGCGCGGAAGAGGCGGAGGGGGCCGGGCGGCTGCTGCGGAAGGAGCAGTCCCCGCCCAGCGGCCCGCAGCCGGGGGTTCCCGCAACGGGACAGGAGGTCGCGCCGCAAAAGGCGGAAGGAGCCGGGCAGCTCATCCGGGAGGAGGAGCACGGCCAGCACCTGTGCGCCGGCTGTTTGAGCACCCTGTACGAAGAGGGCAGCAAGGGGTCGCTCGAACCCTACGGCCGCGTCGAATTGGACGGGATCTACAGCAGCCGGAACAACAACCCCTTGGACCCGGGACAGTTCAACGGGTACGCCACCGCGGCGGGCAAGAACGCCAACGCGTCGAGCACGCTCAATCCCCGTTACAGCGTGTTCGGCGTCAAGGCCGAGCGGACGGACGGGAAGCACAGCCTGACCGGCGTGGTCGAAATCGACTTCTACGGGCAGACGGACAACGCCGGCAACCTCCCGCCGCGTTTGCGCTTGGCCAACGTGAGGTACACCTACGACAAGACCAGCGTCACGGCCGGCATGGACTGGACGCCGATCATGTCGCTGCACCCGGATCTGATCGACTTCTCGATCATGGGCTACGGCGGCAACCTCTGGCAGCGTCTCCCGCAGGTCACGGTGCGGCACCAGTTCAGCGAGAACGTCGAGGGGTTGCTCACGGTCCTGCGGTTCGAGCGCGGCCTGTCCGCGATCCAGACGAACCAGCAATCGAGACCGAGCCCCGGCGGGCCGTCCTGCACCGCGGGGAGCTTCGCGTCGAGCAACTGCGTCTTCAGCGATCCCGTGCAGCATCCCTACTATGGCGGCCGGTTGGCCTATACCGGGACTGGGAACATGCAGGGCTTCATGATCGCCGGCAGCGTAGCCTACCGGTACTACCGGTCCGCTCCCATGCCCAGCAATGCGGCGTTTCAATCGGGCCGGGACATCAACTCCTACCTGATCGGCGGTGAGCTCGTGGTGCCGATCACCAAGACCTTGAAGTTCTCCGGCGAGATCGCCTATGGCCAGGCGCTGGGGGTCGAGTTCTTCCGGTACAACCAGGAGCTGAACCTGACGACCGGCAAGCCGATCCGGGCGATGATGGGCTGGGGCCAGCTCAGCTACGCGCCGGCCAAAGGCTATACCTTCCTGGCCGGCTACGGATTCGACAATCCGAACAAGGACGACCTGCAGGGCAGCACGACCAGCGTCGACGTCCAGTACCTCTCGAACCAGCGGATGTACGCGACGATGGTCAAGCAAATTTGGGCCGACTTCTACCTGGGCGCCGAGTTCCAGAACCTCTGGACGCAGTGGGCGGGCACCTTCGAGCGGTTCTCGGGACAGCAATACAACCTGTCGGTCTGGTACAACTTCTGAGCCGGGCCGAAGGCCTGGAAGGAGCGACAACCATGAGCGAGATGGAACCGAAGAGCGCGAGCGAGCGAAACGACGGGCAGGGCGAATCCCACGGGCAGGGCCAATCCCGGCGCGAGTTCCTGGTCGCCGGCACCAGGACGGCCGCGGGCCTGGGCGTGGCGGCCCTGCTAGGGAACCTCGGAAACTGGGCCCTGTCCTACGCGGCGGACAAGGCGCCGATCAAGATCGGCGTGCTCCACTCGCTGAGCGGGACGATGGCGATCAGCGAGGTCTCGCTGCGGGACGTGGTCCTGATGGCGGTGGAGGAGATCAACGCCAAGGGGGGCGTGCTGGGCCGCAAGATCCAGCCGGTCGTGGTGGACCCGGCCTCCAACTGGGATCTGTTCGCCGAGAAGGCCAAGCAACTGCTCCTCGTGGACAAGGTGGCGGTGGTGTTCGGCTGCTGGACTTCGGTGAGTCGGAAGTCCGTGCTGCCGGTCTTCGAGAAGAACAACGGGCTGCTCTTCTACCCCGTGCAGTATGAAGGGGAGGAGTGCTCCCACAACGTGTTCTATACCGGGGCGGCGGTGAACCAGCAGGCCGTGCCGGCGGTGGAATACCTGATGAGCAAGGAGGGGGGCGGGTACAAGAAGTTCTACCTCCTCGGCAGCGATTACGTGTACCCGCGCACGACGAACAAGATTTTGCGGGCCATGCTGCTGGCCAAGAAGGTGCCGCCGGCCAACATCATGGAGGAGTACACGCCGTTCCACCACCAGGATTACCAGACCATCGTCGGGAAGATCAAAAAGTTCGCGGCGGGCGGCGGGGCCTGCGTGATCAGCACGATCAACGGCGACAGCAACGTGCCCTTCTACAAGGAGTTCGCGAACCAGGGGCTGCGGGCGGAGGACGCGCCGATCATGGCCTTCAGCGTGGCGGAAGACGAGCTGCGCGGGATGGACACGACCGCGCTGGTCGGGCACCTGGCGGCCTGGAATTACTACCAGAGCGTGGACACGCCGCAGAACAAGCAGTTCGTGGCCAACTTCAAGGCCTACTGCAAGAAGAACAACCTGCCGGACGGCGACAAGCGGGTCACGGACGATCCGATGGAGGCCGCCTATTTCGGCGTCCATATCTGGAAGCAGGCGGTGGAGAAGGCCGGCTCCACGGAAGTGGACAAGGTCCGCAAGGCGGTCTACGGGCAGAAGTTCCTGGCTCCCGGCGGGGAAATCAAGATGGATGAAGCGAACCACCACACCTGGAAGCCGGTGCTGATCGGGGAGATCCTGAAGGACGGCCAGTTCAAAATCGTGTCGCGCTCGAAAGGCCTGGTGAAGCCGGAGCCCTGGAGCGAGTACACGAATCCGGACAAGGGGTGCGACTGGATCAAGCACCAGGGAACCTATCAGAAGAAGAAGTGAGTCATGGGGACGGGGGCGCCTCGCCTCGGCGGCGACGGCGCCCCGGGTCCTTTCGCTGCGCGGACCAGGCGATGACACGCATTTTCAGCACGTTGTTCGGAATGCTGCTCCTCCTCCTGGCCTGTTTCCCGGCCGGGGCGGAGGAGACGGCGACGGAGACGGAGATCGAGCAGGCCTTGGCCGACCTCTCCGGCCAGGACCAAGTCGCGCAGGAAGCGGCGGTCCGGACCCTGGTCGAGAGGGGGGAGGCAAGCCTCCTGCCGAGGCTGGAGGAACTCCGGCTCAGCGCCGACCGGAGCCTGCGGCTTCTCATCAAGCCGGTCATTGATCTGCTGAAGAGCCGGGCCAATCTCGCGAGCGAGGATCCCGACACGAGGCGTTCCGCTGCGACCGACCTGGGGATGATGGGGAAGCCGGCCGCCATTCCCTGGCTGGAGGCGGCGCTGAAGACGGAGCCGGACCGGTGGGTGCGCTATACGATCGAAGAGGCGATCGGTCTGCTCAGGCTGGCGAGCGACGATCCGGCGACGAAGGTCGCGGCGGCCACCAGGCTGGGCGAGCTCCGCAGCCAGAACGCCTTGCCGGCCTTGAAGGAGCTGGTGAGCGCGTCGGCGGTTCCCGTCGAGGGCCCTGCGCTCGGCGGGCAGGCAGCGCCACAAGGGCAAGGGGAAGTGGCGAAGGCCGCGGCCCAAGCGGTCGAGCGGATCGAAACCTGGGGAAGCTGGGTCAGCGCCATCGAGACCCTGTTCCGCGGGATCAGCCTGAGCTCGATTCTCCTGCTCATGGCCCTGGGCCTGGCCATCATCTTCGGCCTCATGGGCGTGATCAACATGGCCCACGGCGAGCTGATGATGCTGGGGGCCTATGCGACCTTTCTCACCCAGGAAGGGTTCAAGGTCTATCTTCCGGCCGGTCTCTTCGACTATTATTTTCTCGCGGCCATGCCTTGCTCGTTCCTCGCGGCGGGGCTGTTCGGCCTGTTTCTGGAGGCGACGCTGATCCGGTTCCTCTACGGTCGGCCGCTGGAGACGCTGCTCGCGACCTGGGGCGTGAGCCTGATCCTCATTCAGGCGGCGCGGGTGATCTTCGGGGACTTGACGTCCGTGGTGGCGCCGAGCTGGCTGAGCGGCGGGGCCCAGGTCCTCGTGGGGGTGCAGTTGCCCTACAACCGGCTCTTCATCATCGCGCTCTCCGCGCTGTGCGTGGCCGGGATCTACCTGTTCCTGTTCAAAACCGGGATCGGGCTCAAGGTGCGCGCCGTCATGCAGAATCGCAGCATGAGCGCCTGCCTGGCCATCCCGACGAGAAAAGTGGACGCGTACACGTTCGCCTTCGGCTCCGGCCTGGCCGGTCTGGCCGGCTGCGCGCTGACGTTGATCGGCAACGTGGAGCCGGGGCTGGGCCAGAACTACATCGTGGACTCGTTCATGGTGGTCGTTACCGGCGGCGTCGGCAAGCTGGCCGGCACGATCGTCGCCGCGCTGGGCATCGGGGGGCTGAACAAGCTGCTCGAGCCCAGCTTCGGGGCCGTGTACGGCAAGGTCCTGATCCTCGTCCTCGTGATCCTGTTCCTCCAGCGACGGCCGTCCGGTCTCTTCACGATCAAGGGACGGCAGCTCGAAACGTGATCGGCAGCGCTGGTCATGCGTCATCCGTCACTGGTCGTTCGCGGGAAAGCGACGCTCTGATTTGCGAATGACGGATGACGCATGACGATTCCCCCGAGAACGGCATGACACAGTCGGATCTGAACGCCCGGGCCCAGGATGGCGAACGGCACCGAGAAGGCCTGTCCTTCTGGCTGGCCGGCTTCCTGCTGCTCCTCGTCCTGCCCCTGTTGAACGTGCTGCCCGGACCGGACTCCTGGCTGTACGTCTCGGATTTCACGCTGAACCGGTTCGGCAAGTTCCTGGCCTTCGCGATTCTCGCACTCGGCCTGGACCTCATCTGGGGCTATACGGGCATCCTGAGCCTGGGGCACGGAGTGTTCTTTGGGCTGGGGGCCTACGCGATCGGCATGCACCTGATGCTCTCGATCGGCACCGAGAGCGTCTACGGCAGCACGTTGCCGGACTTCATGGTCTGGAACCAGGTCAAGGATCTGCCGCTCTTCTGGAAGCCCTTCTACAGCTTCGGGGTCGCCGCAGTCGCGGCGATCCTGCTGCCGACGTTGTTCGCCCTCGTCTTCGGCTTCCTGGCCTTCCGCAGCCGCATCCGCGGCGTCTACTTCTCGATCATCACCCAGGCCCTGGCCCTCTCGGCCTGGCTGGTGTTCAACCGGAACGAGACGAACTTGGGCGGCACCAACGGGCTGACCGACTTCAAAACCGTGCTCGGATTCCGTCTGAGCGATCCGGGAACGCAGCGGGCCCTCTACGTCCTGACCGTCCTTTGCCTGGGCGCCTCGTATCTCCTCTGCCGCTGGATCATCCGGTCCCGGACCGGCAAGGTGCTGGTGGCGATCCGAGACAGCGAGCAACGGGTGCTCTTCTCCGGGTATTCGCCGGCCAACTTCAAACTGTTCGTCTTCGTGGTTTCGGCGGCGCTGGCCGGTCTGGCCGGCGCGCTCTACGTGCCGCAGGTGGGAATCATCACGCCGGCTCAGATCGGCGTCCTCCCGTCGATCGAGATGGTGATCTGGGTGGCGGTCGGCGGGCGCGGCACCCTGGCCGGCGCGGTGCTGGGCGCGGTCGGCGTGAACTGGGCGCGGAGCGTGCTGACCAACTCGTTCCCCGACCTCTGGCCGTTTTTCCTGGGCGGGCTCTTCGTCGCGGTCGTCCTCCTGTTTCCGGAAGGGCTCGTGGGGGTGATCCGCAAGCTTGGCGCCGGCTGGATCGGCTCCAGCCGTTCGGTGGTGCCGGCCGCTGAACGGCAGTCATGAGTGAAGGGTCGGTAGCGTTTAGTTGCCCGACGACTCAAAACTGAGAACTGACAACAGAAAACTGAAAACCGCCCATGACCGAACGGGGCTCGATCATCTATCTGGATGGCGTGACCGTTGATTTCGACGGCTTCAAAGCCCTCCGGGACCTGAACTTCATCGTGAACTATCACGAGCTCCGCGTCGTGATCGGCCCCAACGGGGCCGGCAAAACCACGCTGCTCGACGTCGTCTCGGGCAAGGTCAAGCCCGTCTCGGGCCGCGTCATCTTCGGGAAGGACACGGACCTGGTTCCGCTGCGGGAGCACGAGATCGCCGGCTTGGGGATCGGGCGCAAGTTCCAGACCCCGTCGGTCTACGGCAACCTCACGGTCTGGGAGAATCTGGATCTGTCCCTCCGCCGGACGAGCAGAGGGGTCTTTGCGACGCTCTGGGCCAGGTCCAGCCGGGCGGAGGGCGAAAAAGTCGAGGAAGTGTTGGAGACGATCGGGCTGACCGAGAAGCGGCACGTCCGGGCCGGGGCCTTGTCGCACGGGGAGAAACAGTGGCTGGAGATCGGCATGGTGCTGCTTCAGGACCCGGCGCTGCTCCTCGTGGACGAGCCGGTGGCCGGCATGACCGACCAGGAGACCGAACGGACCGGGCAGCTCCTCCAGTCGCTGGCCGATCGCCATTCGATCATCGTGATCGAGCACGACATGGAGTTCGTGCGGCAGATCGCCAAGACCGTCACGGTCCTGCACGAAGGGGCCGTGCTGTGCGAGGGGCCGGTGGAGACGATCCAGTCGGACCCGCGGGTGGTGGAGATCTACCTGGGCCGCCAAAAAGAGGCGCATGCCCGAGCGTGAAACGTGACTCGTGAAGCGTATCTCGTCCTCGAATTCTGACGCTTCACGAAATACGAGATGCGAGCGACGAGAGCCCCGTGCTTAAACTCGATAACCTGAACGTCTATTACGGGGAGAGCCACATTCTCCGGAATGTCTCGCTGGGGGTCGGGCCGGGACAGGTGGTCTGCCTCATGGGACGAAACGGGGTCGGCAAGACCACCCTGCTCAAGACGATCATGGGGCTCCTGCCATCCCGGACCGGACGCGTCCAGTTCGACGGGACGGACGTTTCGCAGGAATCCCCGGATCGCCGGGTCCGACGGGGCATCGCGTACGTTCCGCAGGGGCGCGAGATCTTCCCGCACCTCACGGTCCGTGAGAACCTGCGGCTCGGCTACGAAGCGGGCGCGACGAAGAACGGGAATCAGGAGAAGGACGCGTTCGACGAGGTCTTCGCCCTGTTCCCGGCCCTGGCCTCGATGCTGGACCGGGCGGGAGGCGTCCTCAGCGGCGGGCAGCAGCAGCAATTGGCGATCGGGCGGGCCCTGCTCTCACGGCCCAAGCTGCTCCTCCTGGACGAGCCGACCGAGGGGATCCAGCCCTCCATCGTCGAGCAGATCGAGCAGGTGATCGAGGGCTTCAAGGAGCGGCGGCGGTTCGCGATCCTGCTGGTCGAGCAGTACATGGAGTTCGCGGCGCGGCTGGCCGATTCCTACGTCATCATGGCCAAAGGGGCGGTGGTGGCGTCGGGGCGGACGTCGGAGTTGAGCGAGGAGCAGGTCAAGCGGCATTTGATCGTGTGATGGCGGTGGGTAGCTGACGAAGAAAACCGGAGGCAGAATCCATCTTCACATTGACCGCGAATGTCGCTATGATCCCGTACCGTATTGCTCCGAACCGCCGTTCGCCATCAGCCGATTGCCCTTGGTGAGCCCATGCACCTGACGCCGCGTGAACAAGAAAAGCTGTTGATCTATGTGGCCGCCCAACTGGCCAGGGAGCGGAAGGCGAGGGGGCTGAAGCTGAACCATCCGGAAGCGGTGGCGTATTTGACCGCGGCGATCCTGGAGGGGATCAGGGACGGCCGTTCCGTGGCCGACCTCATGAGCCACGGAGCGACGCTCCTGACCAGGGACGACGTGATGCCAGGCGTTCCCGAAATGCTGCCCGAGCTGCAGGTGGAGGGGACCTTTCCTGACGGGACAAAATTGGTCACGGTTCACCAGCCGATTCGGTAGGAAAGTTCCAGTCATTCTTTAATTTAGGAGCGACCGTGGCGGCGAGACGAGGGCGAAGAAGTTCCGGCAAGGTCAAGGCCCGGCCGAAGGCCGGTGCGAGGTCGAAGGTTCGGGTTCGGAAAGCCGCCCTCTCCCGGAGCTCCCTCCAGCCTGCCGCGGTGATCCCAGGCGAGCTGTTCCTGGCCAAGGCCGACGTCGTCGCTTTCGAAGGTCGTGCCACCATCGAGCTGACCGTTGCGAACGCCGGCGATAGGCCGGTCCAGGTGGGCTCCCACTGTCATTTCTTCGAAGCGAACCGGGCGCTCAAGTTCGATCGGGAAAGGGCCTACGGGTTCCGGCTTCAGGTGCCGGCCGGCACGGCCGTGCGGTTCGAGCCGGGCGAAGAAAAGAAGGTGACGCTCGTCGCGATCGGCGGGAACCGGATCGCTTACGGGATCAACGGCCTGGTCAACGGCCCGCTGGACGATCAGCAGGTAAAGACGGCCGCGTTGCGCCGCGCCGAAGAGCAGGGATTTTCCGCTCAACCGTGAAGCGAAATACGCTTCACGAGCGACGATTCACGGGAGCACCATGAAGATTCCGCGCCGCCAATATGCGGACCTGTACGGTCCGACCGTCGGCGACCGGGTCCGGCTGGCGGACACGGAGTTGATCGTCGAGGTCGAGAAGGACCTCACGACGCCGGGCGAGGAGGCCAAGTTCGGCGGAGGCAAGGTCATCCGCGACGGGATGGGCCAGTCCCCTGCAGCGACCAGGGCCGGCGGAGCGCTCGATCTGGTGATCACCAACGCGGTCATCCTGGACTACTGGGGAATCGTCAAGGCGGACATCGGGATCAGGGACGGGCGCATCGTCGGGATCGGCAAGGCGGGCAATCCCGATTTGATGGCGGGGGTGACTCCCGAGCTGGTGATCGGCCCAGGCACCGAGGTCATCTCGGCCGAGGGCAAAATCGTGACGGCCGGCGGGATCGACAGCCACATCCACTTCATCTGTCCCCAGATCATCCATGAAGGGCTGGCTGCCGGCCTGACCACGTTGATCGGCGGCGGCACCGGTCCGGCCACCGGCACGAACGCGACGACCTGCACGCCCGGCACCTGGAACATCCACCGGATGCTGGAGGCGGCGGACGGGTTCCCGATCAACCTCGGCTTCCTCGGCAAGGGGAACGCGGCGCTCCCGCTCGGGCTCAGCGAGCAGGTCGAGGCCGGCGCGATCGGCCTCAAGCTCCACGAGGATTGGGGAACCACGCCGGCGGCCATCTCCACCTGCCTCGACGTCGCCGAGCGGTACGACGTGCAGGTGGCGATTCACACGGATACGCTCAACGAGGCCGGGTTCGTGGAGGACAGCATCAAGGCCTTCGCCAGCCGGACGATCCACACCTTCCACACCGAAGGAGCCGGCGGCGGCCACGCGCCCGACATCCTTCGCGTCTGCGGCGAGCCGAACGTCCTGCCCTCCTCCACTAACCCCACGATGCCCTTCACCGTGAACACGATGGACGAGCACCTGGACATGCTGATGGTCTGCCACCATCTCAACCCGCGGGTGCCGGAGGACATCGCCTTCGCCGAGTCCCGCATCAGGCGGGAGACGATCGCCGCGGAGGACATCCTCCACGACATGGGGGCGATCAGCATCATGTCCTCGGATTCGCAGGCCATGGGCCGGGTGGGGGAGGTGATCGTCCGAACCTGGCAGACCGCCCACAAGATGAAGGTGCAGCGGGGGCAGTTGGCCTGGGACGGAAAGACCCTCTCCAAACAGCCCAACGACAACGTCCGGGCCAAACGCTACGTCGCCAAGTACACGATCAACCCGGCCATCACGCACGGCATCTCGCACGAGGTCGGCTCGGTCGAGAAGGGCAAGCTGGCCGATCTCGTGCTCTGGCGTCCGGCCTTCTTCGGGGTGAAGCCGGAGATCGTCGTGAAGGGCGGTTTTCCCATGGCGGCCGCGATGGGGGACCCCAACGCCTCGATCCCGACGCCCCAGCCGGTCCTCACGCGCCCGATGTTCGGCAGCTTCGGCCGCGCGCCCTATGCGACGAGCCTCACGTTCGTCTCCCAGGCGGCCCTGGAGCGGGAGGTGCCGCGCAAGCTGGGCCTGCAGAAGCGGGTTTCGGCAGTGAAGCGCTGCCGCGGGATCGGAAAGCTGGACCTCAAGCTGAACGACGCCTTGCCCAAGATCGAAGTGGACCCGGAGACCTACGAAGTGCGCGCCGATGGCCAGTTGCTCAAGTGCGAGCCGCTGGCGGTGCTGCCGATGGCTCAACGGTATTTCCTCTTTTAATGGCTCGAGGCACGAGGCGAGAGGCTATGGGCGGGAGCAAAGAAAAGGGCCTGCGTATCTCAACCCCCTCGCCTCTTGCCCCTTGCCCCTCACCCCTTCTTTCACTTCTCCGCGGGCTCCGGTTCGTGGACAGTTTTTTCCCGTCCGGCGGCTACGCCTTCTCCTCCGGTCTGGAAGCGGCCGTGCAGGGCGGTGCCGTGCGCGACGCGCGCGAGCTGTCACGCTACGTCGAAGACCTGCTCGGGAACGGGCTGGGCCGGTGCGAGGCAGTGGCGGTGGCGAGGGCGTGGGATGCCCAGGCGCGAGGCGCGGGGCACGAGGCGATAGGGGCAGACGAAGAACTCGATGCGATGAAGCTGTGCCGCGAGACCCGCAAGGCCAGCCGGCAGATGGGCCGGCAGGTGATCCGGATCGCGGCGGAGCGGATGGTCGAATCGGCGATCCTGCGAGGCTACCGGGAGGCGGTCGCTGCAGGTCGCACGCCGGGACATCTGGCCGTGGCCCTCGGTCTGACCCTGGCTGCCTGCGGCTGGCAGAGGGAGGAGGCGGTCGCCGCCTATCTGTATCAAGGGGCGGTCGGACTCGTCTCCGCTTCCTTGAAGCTCCTGCCGATCGGGCAGAAGGAGGCCCAGCGGCTGCTGGACGACTGGCTCCCGTTGATTGACGAGTTGAGTCGGGCTTCGGGCGGCGCCGACACGATGATCTCCTGGACGCCGGTCCAGGACATCTACGCGATGCGCCACAGCCGACTGGCTTCCCGGCTGTTTCGCTCTTAGCGAAACAGCCGGGAGCGTATAGCTGATAGCCTATGGCTTATGGTAGGAGCGGAGACGGGGCCGGATTTCTTGTCATCGGCCATCAGCTTTAGCTCCGGTTGTCTGCCATACGCCGTACGCCATACGCTGTAAGCCATAAGCTCTTCTCATGCACGATCATCACCACCATCATGAAGGCAACGGAAAGCCGACCAGGGCCAGGGAGGCGGGCGTCCCGGTGATCGGAATCGGCGGGCCGGTCGGGTCGGGGAAGACCGCGCTCGTGGCGGCCCTCTGCCTGGCGCTCCGGGACAGGTACAGCCTGGGCGTCGTGACCAACGACATCTTCACGAAGGAGGATGCGGAGTTCCTCACCAAGCGCGGGGTGCTGCCGGCGGAGCGGATCATCGGCGTCGAGACCGGCGGCTGTCCGCACACGGCGATCCGGGAAGACGCCTCCCACAACCAGGAGGCGGTGGACGAGCTGGTGCGGCGGATCCCCGACGTGCGCCTGATCTTCGTGGAGAGCGGGGGGGACAACCTGGCTGCCACCTTCAGTCCCGAGCTGGCCGACCACGTGATCTACGTGATCGACGTGGCGGCGGGAGACAAGATTCCCCGCAAGGGCGGTCCGGGGATCACCAGGTCGGATCTCCTCGTCATCAACAAGGTGGACCTGGCGCCGCACGTGGGCGCGGACCTGTCCGTCATGGACCGGGACAGTCGGCTCATGCGGGGGGAGCGGCCCTTCATCTTCACCAACCTCCTGACCGGCGAGGGGCTCGCCCGCGTGGTCGAGTGGGTCGAGCTCAGGCTCCCGCAACGGGCGAGGCGACCATGATCGTCACTCGTCATCCGTCATTCGGAGCGGGCCGGTCCGGGCGACGAGTGACGAATGACGAGCAACGGGCCACGCCGTCCGATGTGGGGCGGGTGGGGGAGCTGGTCCTGGACTATGACCGGCACGGTCGGGAGACCCTCCTCGCCCGCTCCCATTGCCGCAGCCCCTGGCATCTCCTGCCTCCGATCCAACTGGACGACACAGGCGCATCCTATACGTTGCTCGTGAATCCTTCAGGCGGCCTGGTCGGCGGCGATCGCCTGTCCGTTAAGGCCAGGCTGGGGCCGGGGACCCACGTCCTCGTTTCCACCCCCTCGGCGAACCGGGTCTACCGGTCCCTGTCCGAACCCTCCGTCCAGACCGTCGAACTGACCGTCGGGAGCGGGGCGGTGCTGGAATGGGTGCCGGAGGTGACGATCCCCTTCGCCGGTTCCCGGCTCCACCAACGGATTCACGTCACGCTGGCCGAAGGGGCGACGCTGCTGCTCTGGGACGTGCTGGCCTCCGGCCGCATCGCGAGGGGGGAGCGATGGGCCTTCACCGACCTGGCCAACGAGATCCGGATCGAGACAGCCGACGGGAAGGTCTCACTGGAGCGGGTTCACCTGGTTCCCGGCGACGAGCCGGACTGGGTCGGACTGGCCGGAGACTGGAACTATGTCGGTTCGTTCTACGTGGTGGGGGATCAGATCGGTGCGGAGGTCTGGAAGAAGCTGGAAGACCGGATGGGCCTGGTTCTGGAAGAGAAAGGTCCGGCAGTTCTCGGCGGCCTGTCCGAACCGCCCGTGCCCGGCCTCCTGGTGAAGCTGGTGGCCAAGTCCGCTCCGGCCCTGACCGACACGCTCGAGCCCCTGTGGAGCGAAGTTCGATCCTGCCTGTGGAACCGGCCCCTGCCAGCCCTGCGCCGCTCCTGAACTTCAACAAGAAGCGAGGCGGTGGCAGAAAGGCGCGTGATGCGGACCTACCAGATGTCCAGGCCCATCAGGATCAGCCCGATCATCAGCCAACCGAACAACCCGACTGAAATGATCCGCTCCAGGCTCATCTGGTGACTCCGGCCACGTCCGTTGGTTGACCCATACGGAATCCCAAGCAAGGCCGGTGCCCGGATGAGTCCTACTTGGGCCTCTGCAGATCCCCAAGTAAAAACCTGGTTTGGCAGGGGTCTGAGGGAGCCAGGAGTCGGTCGGTGTACAAAGTTCGTTCGCCGGTGTTCAATTCCCGTCACTGGAAACCGGCTCTGGGGAATAACCTGACAGACGGGAATTACGAAGGGGAAGTCGCCGGCTGGCCGAATAGAGTGGTCGCCGATGCGCTTGCGATCCTGATCGGGAGGAGATCGCCCGGGCCGGTGGCCAAGCCGTTCTTGTCCCAGACGGCCGTCAGGTTTCCGTCCGTCTTCCCCATCCACTGGGCTTCCGACTTCTTCGCGTTGCCCTCCACCAGCACCTCGACGGTTCGACCGACCAATTCCCGGTTCTTCCGCAGCGAGATGGCCTTCTGGAGCTCGACCAGCCTGGCGACGCGGGAAGACTTGGCCTCCTCCGGGACGTCGTCCGGATATTTCCTGGCGGCGATCGTGTTCTTCCGCTCCGAATACTTGAAGATGAAGGCCGAGTGGTAGCCGACCTCCTCCACGATCCGGCGGGTGTCCAGGAATTCCTCCTCGGTCTCGGAGCAGAATCCGCAGATGATGTCGGTCGTCAACACGATCTCGGGGCAGCGGCGGCGGATCTCGTCCACCAGATCCAGATACTCCCGGCTGGTGTAGGTGCGGTTCATCAGCCCCAGGATCCGGTCGTTGCCGGACTGGAGCGGGAGGTGGATGTGCTTGCAGACCTTCGGATGGCCGGCCACCGCCTCCAACAGGGCCGGAGGAAAGTCCTTGGGATGGGGAGAGGTGAACCGGACCCGCTCGATGCCCGGCAGGTCCGCAACGGCCGTGAGGAGGCGGGCGAAGTCCCAGTCGCCAGATTGATAGGAGTTCACGTTCTGGCCCAGCAGCGTGACCTGCTTGTACCCTTGGGCGATCAGGTGCTCGGCCTCCCGGACGATGCCCTGCGGGTCGCGGGACCGCTCGCGCCCCCTCGTATAGGGCACGACGCAGAAGGTGCAGAAGTTGTCGCAGCCGCGCATGACGGCGAGCCAGGCGTTCACCCCCTCGGTCCGCTCGGGCAGGATGTCCTCGTAGGTCTCGTATTCGGAGAGGTCCGTCGCCAGGCCCTTCTCCGAAAGCCCCTGCTCCTGGACCTCGATCGCCCGCTTGATCAGGGAGGGCAGGCGGCGATAGGAGTCCGGCCCGGCCAACAGGTCCACGACGGACTCTGCCTCGAACAGGTCCTGTTTCAGGTTCTGGGCCATGCAGCCGAGGACGCCGACCACCAGGGCGCGCTGCCGCTTGACGGCCTTCAGATCGGCCAGGTGGCCGTAGACCCGATTGTGCGCGTTCTCCCTGATCGCGCAGGTGTTCATCAGGACCACGTCGGCCCGCTCGCGGTCTTCCGTGAAGGCGAACCCATCGGCCTTGAGCAGCGAGCGCACCAGCTCGGTGTCGTACTCGTTCATCTGACAGCCGAAGGTCTCGATGTAGACCTGATGGGGGCGCTTGCCATCGCTCATGTCACTTCCGCCGTTCCAGCGTCCAGCTCTTCTGCCCGTCGCCGCATGAGAGGGTCCCGTCCTGTTTCAGCTCGCCGGTGACCGTCCGCCAGGTCCCGTCCGGCATCCACTGGCGGGCGGTGAATCGGCTTCCCTCCTCGGAGATCAGCCGGAGAATCGGGTCTCCGTCGCGGAGGCCTCTGCCCTCGGCCTCCTGGCCCCGCACGTGGACCGCACGACCCAACGAGCCGTTCAGCTCGATGTCGTAGGGGAGCTGGGCGCTGCTCCACGTGCCGTCGAAGGTGCCGGTCGGGAGGACCGGCTGGTGCACGCAGCCTGCGGCGAGGGCCGCCGATCCCAACAGGATGCCCGCCAAAGCCATCAGGCCCGATTTCGATCTCCGGTGTGGCATTTCATTCATCGTTCAGCGTTCATCGGTCAACGTTGGGCATCTCCCCCACCGCCAGTCCGTCCATCGCGCCGGTGACGTCCACCTCGGCAAGCCGGTTGGAGAGGTCTCGATCGGCGCTGACGCCGACCCGAACGTAGTTGCCGGTCAACCCCGTCCAGAATCCGTTGGCTTCGCGGGTCTCGAAGAGGACCGAGACGGAACTGCCGATGTGCCTCTGGTAGAAGGCCAGCCGCTTGGCCCGCGAAAGCTCGGACAGGGTGCGGCTGCGGGCCTTGACCAGGGCGGGGGGCGCGGGATCGGGCAGGCGGGCCGCCGCCGTGCCAGGCCGCCCGGAATAGCTGAAGACGTGGAAGTACGAGAAGGGCAGGTCCGTCGCCACGGCCAGGGTGTTCGCGAAGGCCCGCTCGTCTTCGCCGGGAAAGCCCACCATCAGGTCCGTGCCCAGGGCGATGTCCGGCACCAGGCGAGCCGCCCGTTCGACCAGCTTCGCATAGTCCCGCACCGTATAGCGCCGGTTCATGGCCTCCAGGAGGCCGTCGTCGCCGCTCTGCAGCGGGACGTGCAGGTGGCGGCAGAGCTTCGGGGAGGAGACCAGGTGCTCCAGCAGCCCGTCCGGAATCGTGGTCGGCTCGATCGAGGAGATCCTGATCCGTTCGATGCCCGCGACCCGCTCCAGAGCCCGGATCAGGTCGAGGAGCGAGCGGCCGCCGCAGTCGTACCGGCCGATGTTGACGCCGGTGAGGACGATCTCCTGGTGTCCGCGGGCGGCCAGCTCTTCGGCCTCGCGGAGGGCGTCCTCCCACCGGCGGCTGCGCTCGCGCCCGCGGGCGAAGGGGATGAGGCAGAAGGAGCACATGAAGTTGCAGCCGTCCTGAACCTTGAGGTTGGCCCGCGTGGATTCGTAGTCCCCCGCACCGGCCAGCGCGAACTCCTCCCGCTCGATCTGTCTCGTGTGGAGGAGCTGCGGGTCCGGCTGCTTGGCGAGCGCTCGCGGCGCCGGCAGGTAGTCTGCCAGGTTCATCTTGAACTGGTTGCCCACGATCAGGTCAATGCCGGGAGTCCGGCGCAGCGCTTCGGAGCCGGTCTGGGCGTAGCAGCCGGTCACGGCGACGAAGGCGTGGGGGGAGTGGCGCAGGGTCCGGCGGACCAGATAACGACAGTCCTTCTCCGCCTCCTCGGTGACCGAGCAGGTGTTCAGGACGAGCAGGTCGGTCGGCTGCCCGAACTCGACCAGCCGGTACCCGTCCCGCTTCAGCCGGTCGGCCAGCAGCGCGGTCTCTGCCTGGTTGAGGCGGCAGCCGAGGGTGTGCACCGTGGCCCGGGGCCGTTGGAGTTCCGCTTCCATCGTCGGTGAGACCGTCATGGCGGAAGGCATTATATGAACGGGGAATGAGAAAGGGCAAGCAGGCCCGGCGATCCCTGTCCGTGACGATTGACTCCGGTTCCCCGGGCCGGTAAGATGCCTTCCACTGTGCCGGCTGCCTGGTACGGCGCCGTGCTGGTGATCTTCTCGTCGGCTTCAAGCGAGGAGGGACGGAATGAAAAGAACGGGACCGTGGCTGCTCGCGTTGCTCGGACTGACCCTCATGGTGCCCCGCGCCGCCTGGACCAAGGAAAGCCTGCCGATCGAGCCGGAACTCGGCACGCGCGTGGACGAGCTCTACGACCATGAGGCCCGCCTCTTCATCATGCTCTACTCCCTGAAGGGCGACGGCCAAGTGGATTACATCACCGGCCGGGCCGTGGTCGAGCACGCGCGGAGCCACTACGGGAACCCGGTCTATTACACCGAGCCGTTTCCGTTGTTCTACTGGTGGAACCACACGATGTGGAACGATCCGGAGCAGGACGGGGTGAACGGGAACGAGCGAGTGTATCTTGAGAACGTCGAGTTCGACCAGAGCCGCTACAAGCCGTGCCTCTTCAACGGCCAGCCCTGCTGAGGCTTGACTGGCCAGGCTGCCCCCATCTCTCAGCTCGTCTCCCGTGACGGCTCGAACCCCATGCAGACGCCCGCTCGCCGGAAGCCGCGCCGTTGCCGCAAGCCGGCCGTCGGCCTGACATGTGGCGCTCCCTCCTCGGGGTCTTTGCCTCAGGCCGCGTCGGCGTCATGCTGCCGCTGGGATTCGCTTCGGGCCTCCCCCTCGCCCTGACCTCCGGCACCCTTCAGGCCAGGCTTACGACGGAGGGAGTGGACCTGCGAACGATCGGCGTGCTCACGCTGGTGGGGCTGCCCTACACGCTCAAATTTCTCTGGGCGCCGGTGATGGACCGGTTCGTGCCGCCCTGGCTGGGACGGAGGCGGGGCTGGATGCTGCTGACCCAGGCCGGTCTCCTGGCCGGCATCCTGGCCATGGCCTGGACGCCGGCCGGCACGGTCCCCTGGCTGGTGGGGGCCGTCGCGCTGGCCGTGGCCTTCGCCTCCGCCTCCCAGGACATCGTGTTCGACGCCTACCGGACCGACCTGCTCCGGCCGGCCGAGCGGGGAGCCGGGGCAGCCCTGTCCGTGACCGGCTACCGGATCGGCCTGCTCGTGTCCGGCGCGCTGGCGCTGATCCTCTCCGACCACCTTGGCTGGCGGACCACCTACCTGCTCATGGCCGCCTGCATGGGGATCGGGCTCGTCGCGACCCTGATGAGTCCGGACCTCCTTGAGGAGGCGGCGACGCCGAAGAGCCTGGCCGAGGCGGTGCGCGGGCCCATGCGGGAGTTCTTCGCCCGTCCGGCGGTCCTCGGCCTGCTGCTCCTGATCGTGCTCTACAAGCTCGGCGACGCCTTCGCCGGCAGCCTGACCACGGCCTTCCTGATCCGGGGGGTGGACTTCTCCCCGACGGACGTCGGGCTCGTCAACAAGGGGATGGGGCTGGCGGCCACGATCCTGGGCGCGCTGGCGGGAGGCGCGCTGCTGGCGAGGATCGGGCTCTTCCGGGCGCTGCTTTTCTTCGGGCTGCTCCAGGCCCTGTCCAACCTGGCCTTCATGGTTCTGGCCTGGACGGGCAAGAACTATGCGGGCATGGTGGCCGCCGTCGCGGTCGAAAACCTTTCGGGCGGGATGGGGACCGCGGCCTTCGTGGCGCTCTTGATGGCCCTGTGCGACCACCGGTATAGTGCCACCCAGTTCGCGCTCCTGTCCGCCCTGGCCGCGGTGGGACGGGTCTTCGTCGGGCCTCCGTCCGGCTTCCTGGTGGAGGCGGTCGGGTGGCCGACCTTCTTCTTCCTGACGTTCCTCGCCGCGCTGCCGGGACTCTGGCTCCTCTGGGTCTTGCAGGATCGTCTCCTCGCGATCCAGGGAGGGGGGAGGCCGTGAGATGAAATCGTCGGGGCTGACCGAGGCCATCGCCCGCCCGATCCGGGACCGGCTCCTGACGGTCCGGCTCCTGCCGGGGCAGATCGTGGCCCTGGCCGGGATGGCCGTCATCCTCGTCGGGGCGCTCCTGCTGATGCTGCCCTTCGCGACGGTTCCCGGCGCGCACCTCCGGTTCATTGACGCGGTGTTTACCGCCACCTCCGCGGTCTGCGTGACCGGCCTGGTCGTGCTGGACACGCCCAAGGACTTCACGACCTTCGGCCAGGTCGTGATCATGCTGCTGATCCAATTGGGCGGGTTGGGCTATTCGACGATGGCGACCCTGCTCCTGCTCGCCATCGGGCAGCGGATCGGCTTGCGCGAGCGGATGCAGATGGCGGAAGCGCTGAGCACGATCGACCTGGAGGGGCTGGTCCGGTTCGTCAAGGTCATCGTCCTCTTGACCGTCAGCGTCGAAGGGATCGGCGCCCTCCTCCTGGCCGTCCGCTTCTGGGCCGACATGGACCCGGCGTCGGCGCTCTACTTCGGTCTCTTCCACTCGATCTCGGCCTTCAACAACGCCGGCTTTTCCCTCTTCTCCGACAGCCTGATCCGCTACCGCTCCGACCTGACCGTGAACCTGGTCGTCACGACTCTGATCATCCTGGGCGGGATCGGCTTCCTGGTCTTCCGGGACGTGCTCGACAATCTGAAGGGCTCGCGGTTCCGCCTCCAGACCCACACGAAGCTGGCGGGGCTCGTGACGATCATCCTGCTGGTCGTAGGGACGGTCGGTATCTGGACCCTGGAGCTGGGCAACGCAAGGACGTTCGGATCTCTTCCGCCGGGGGAACAGGGGCTGGTTTCCTACTTCCATTCGGTCTCGGCCAGGACGGCCGGCTTCAACACGGTCGACCTGTCCGGGATGCGGGACGCGACGCTCTATTTCGTCATCCTGCTGATGGCCATCGGAGGGTCGCCGGGAAGCTCGGCGGGCGGGATCAAGACGACCGCCTTCGGGATCGTCTGTCTCTCGACCTGGTCCATCCTCCGCCAGCGGGAGGACGTGGAGGTCTTCCACCGGCGGATTCCCCACGACCTCGTCGTGCGGGCCACCTGCCTGGCGATCCTGGCCATGGGGACGGTCACCCTCTTCACCCTGCTCCTGGCCCACGTCGAGGGCCGGTCCTTCCTCGCCCTCATGTTCGAGGTGACCTCGGCGATCGGGACCGTCGGTCTGTCGGTGGGGGATGGGGGCGTGCGGAGCCTCTCGGCCCTCTTCACGGACCTGGGCAAGACGGTGATCATCGCGACGATGTTGCTCGGGCGGTTCGGCCCCCTGATCGTCGGGCTCTTCGCGATCAGGACCTCGGCCCAGATCCGCTACCGGCTGCCCGAGTCCAAGGTCGTGATCGGCTAACGGAAGGCCGTGATCGGTGATGGGTGATGAGTGACGCGTCACGGTCATTTCAGCCTCCGCTGCAGGTAGAGGATGAACACCGTCAGGGTCGGGAGGGGGGCGAAGAGGAAGGGGAGCAGCCACAGCCAGACGTTCTTGCCCCTGACCCGAGCCTGGTCGATCATCCAGACGAAGACCCAGATCACGAGGCCGGTGAAGTTCAGCAGGATCCAGAAGGTCGTGTGGGCCTTGAGCAGGCTGGCCTCGGCCGGGGGCCTCTGGGCCAGAAAGAGCAGGAGCAGGAGAACGAAGGCGGCAAGCAATCCGAAGACGAGGCGTTTGCTCCAGACGTACATGGCAAGCTCCCTTAGCCGGTTCACCGCGGATGATCGGAACGGACGCAGCAGCCTAGGCGACGGAGGGTCCGTTGTCAAACCAGCCGGCATGCCGGCTGGGTGAGAGGCGCCAACCGTGAGCACCGGAACTCTCGCGCTCATCGTCCTGCTCCTGGCGGTCGCGGTCGGCCTCGCCGCCACCAACCCTACCATGGACGACTACGGACGGTTCCTGGAGACCACCCTGGGCCAGGCGCTGAGCCGGATCGAGCAGGACCAGAACCGCCAGGGGGACCTCGTCAGGGAGCTGCTCCGGTCGCGGGGCAAGCAGGTGATCGACTCCCTCGTCAAGCCCAACACCAGCCGGAGGAGCTACGGGCTCTTCACGGTCTTCGAGACCAGGGTCCTGGATTCACGGGTCCTGGTGCTCGGGGTGGCGAGGACTTTCGTCCCGCTCGAAGGGGTAGAGGAGCTGACCCTGAGGGTCGGCCGGCTGGAGCTCTGGCCGGTCCGGTAAAAAACCCTGCCCGATTTCCCCATTCCCCCTGTGCATAACCTGTTTGATCCAGACGAGGAAACCGCTCCCTGAGCGGAAAACATGGTTATCCACAGGCTGTTCATAATAACCACAACATTTAGTATTGACAAAGCCTAAAATCCGCCATATATTGCGGCCCGTCGGTCTTCAGCCCTTGCCCTTGGCACCGGTTCGAGAGGCTCTCAGATGGCCCAATCTGATCCTCAGGACATGCACGTCGGGCAGTCAGACAACGAACCATCCAACAGTCTATGAGCGGGGATTGCGGACAGTCGGTGTTCGCTTTTTCTTTTTTGTGCCAACCAGCAGGAGGGAGATGACGTGAGGATTGAGCGCCGCTTCACGCAGAAGGGGCAGGGCCCCTATGCCGGCATCAGCTTCGTGAAACGCTCCTCGGAGATCAGGAATCCCGATGGCTCGGTCGTCTTCAGGCTGGATGACATCGCGGTTCCGGAGCACTGGTCCCAGTTGGCGGTTGACATCCTGGCGCAGAAGTATTTCCGCAAGGCCGGGGTCCCCCAGGTTGGCCCGGACGGCAAGCCGCTCGTCGGCTCCGACGGCAAGCCGGTGCTCGGAGGGGAGCGGGACGCGCGGCAGGTCTTCGATCGGCTGGCCGGCTGCTGGACCCACTGGGGCAAGAGCCACGGCTACTTCAAGACGGAGGAGGACGCCGCCGCCTTCTACGACGAGCTCTGCCACATGCTGGCCAGGCAGATGGCGGCACCCAACTCCCCCCAGTGGTTCAATACGGGCCTGCACCATGCCTACGGCCTCTCCGGCCCGGCCCAGGGCCACTACTACGTGGACCCGAAGACGAAGAAGATGGTCAAGGCCTCCAACGCCTTCGAGCATCCTCAGCCCCACGCCTGCTTTATCCAGTCCATCGCGGACGACCTCGTCAACGAGAACGGGATCATGGACCTCTGGGTGCGGGAGGCGCGGCTGTTCAAGTACGGATCCGGCACCGGGACCAACTTCTCGCGGCTGCGCGGGGAGAACGAGCCCCTCTCCGGCGGGGGCAAGTCCTCGGGCCTCATGTCCTTCCTCAAGATCGGCGACCGGGCCGCCGGGGCGATCAAGTCCGGCGGCACCACGAGGCGCGCGGCCAAGATGGTCTGCCTGGACCTGGACCATCCGGACGTGGAGGAGTTCATCAACTGGAAGGTGATCGAGGAGCAGAAGGTGGCCGCCATGGTCACCGGCTCCAAGATCTGCGCGAAGCGGCTCAACGAGGTGCTGAAGGCCTGTCACGTTTCGGACGGGAACGGCGGCGCGAGGGTCGAGACCGATCCTGAGCGGAACCCCGGCTTGAAGCAGGCGATCCATGCCGCCAGACAGTCGGCGGTGCCGGAGGCCTACATCCAGCGGATGTTCGCCTACGCGCACGAGGGGTTCACCCACTTCGTCTTCCACGAGTACGACACGAACTTCGAGGGCAGGGCCTACCAGACCGTCTCCGGCCAGAACTCCAACAACAGCATCCGCGTCCCGGACGGGTTCTTCGAGGCCCTGGAGAAGGACGGGGACTGGGAGCTCAGGCGCCGGACGGACGGCAAGGTCGCCAAGAGGGTCAAGGCCCGCGACCTCTGGGATCAGATCGCCTGGGCCGCCTGGCTCTGCGCGGACCCGGGCCTGCAGTACGACACCACGATCAACGAGTGGCACACCTGCCCGGAGGACGGCCGGATCAACGCGTCGAATCCCTGCGTAACCGGCGATACGCTGGTGGCCACGGCCGAAGGGTGGCGGCGGATCGACGAGTTGGTGGGCAAGACGGCCCGGATCATCGGAGCCGACGGCCAGCCCCACCTGGTGACCAGGGTGTTCCCCACTGGCCGGAAGCCGGTCTTCACGCTTACGACCCGATCCGGCTATCGGGTGCGGATCACCGGCGATCACCTGGTCCTGACCGTGGACCGTGGCGACGTGCCGGTCAGCGATCTGACGACCGAAGACCGGCTGTTCCTCCAGGGACCCGGATTCGGCCGCCGTACGATGCCAGCCGACCTGGCGCTCGGAATCGGCGTGGCGGTCGGGGACGGATGTCTCACCCGCTCCGTCATCCGTGGGCACGAGGAAGAGAACGTCATCCTGACGATGCATCCCAACGAGTCCGCTGTGCTGGCCTCGATCGCCGGGGCGGTCAACCTCCAGAAAGCCGCGCTCAAGGCTGTCGGGTCGGGCGGGCGCAACGACGGGGTGCATGTGACGCGGAGCGCGACCGGTGCCAGGCTCTCCTTCGGTTCTCGCCCCGTGGTGGACCTGTTCCGCCAGTTCGCGGTTCTGGACGAGGGATCGGAAAACAAGCGTTTCACGCAGGCAGTCTTCGACCTGGATAAGCCAACCCTCGCACCGCTACTACGTGGGCTCTTCACGGCGGACGGGACCGTCGCCAATTACGGCGAGAAGTCCCAGGACGTCTCCCTGCACTCTACCTCGCTGGAGTTGCTCCGGCAGGTCCAACTGCTGCTCCTTTCGTTCGGGATCAAGTCCAAGTTGTACGAGAACAGGAGAGGCGGGGAAGGCGCCTCGGTCCTGCCTGACGGGAAAGGCGGGACCAAAGCCTATCCGGTTCAGGAGGTCCATTCACTCCGCATCAGCCGCTCCTCGCGTTTTCTGTTCGAGCGCGAGATCGGGTTCCACCCGGAGAGCCCCAAGTCGGCCGCGTTGGCGAAGCTGAACGCCGAGGTCGGGGCCTATCGGGACGAGTTCACGGATGCGGTGGCGTCGGTGGAGTCGGCCGGCGAAGAGGAAGTCTTCGACCTGGCCGAGGAGGCCACGCGCCACTTCGTTGCCGCAGGTCTCGTCGTTCATAACTGCTCCGAGTACATGTTCCTGGACGACACGGCGTGTCTGGCTGGAGACATGCGGATCGCGACGCGCGAGGGGCTTGTACCGGTCGCCGAGTTGTACCGTCGCCAGCAGGAAGGTGAGGCGATCTTTATCAAGACTGAGCTGGCGACCGAAGCGGCTGACCACCGCCAGCTGGCGTACCATCCGGCCATCGTCGTCAAAACAGGTCGCAAGCAAGTTTATCGAGTCAAGCTCTCGACTGGCCAGGAGTTGCGGCTCACGGACGACCATCGAGTGCTTACCGAAAATGGCTGGAAAGAGGTCCGCCATCTCGTCATCAACGAGGATGCCATCGAAATGCAGCGCGAGTCGGCCCCGATCGATTTCGGGGCATGCGGGGAGGCTGAGATTGAGCGCGCGCTTTTCCTCGGATGGCTGCTGGGGGACGGGGTCTTCACCGAGGAGTCCGGCGCGCATCTGGTCTTTGGCCCGGAGGACGTTCATGCGCGCGAGCGGCTTGGAACTTACTTCCAGCGGCTCCACCGCGAGCATGGAGGCCAGGAGCGCGGCATCCATATTCATGAACAGAAGGACGGTGTCTGCCAGATCGGAACGACCGCCAAGACAGTCGCGGGGTACCTGAAGTCGCTCGGAATGAAGCCCGCCACGGCGATCTCCAAGCGGGTGCCCGACCCCCTCTTCACGGCCCCCAAGGCTGTGCAGGCCGCTTTCATCGGCGCCCTGTTCAGCGCCGATGGCTGTGTGGACGTCAAGGAGACTCCGGATGCTTCGTTCTTCTCCGTCCACCTGGCGTCCAGTTCACGCGAGCTGCTGCGCGATGTGCAGGTCCTCCTCGCGGACTTCGGTATCCGGTCCTATATCGGCTGGTATCATCCGGCGAGCCGGAAAAATGCCCAAGGCCAACTCCGGATCTACGGATACCAGGCGTACAAGTTCTGCCATCTCATCGGGTTCCCGCTGTCCCCAAGAAAGGCCAAGGAGGCGATGACCGTTGCCGAGCAGCCCTGGCGCGGGAACGTGAACGAAGGACGGCGGGCTCGAGTGGTGGACATCGTCCAGGAAGGGATCGAGGACGTCTACGACGTCTCTGAGCCGGTGACCCATTCCCTGATCGCCGAGGGCTTGATCGTTCATAACTGCAACCTGGCGAGTCTCAACCTGGGCGAGTTCTACACGGAGGACGGGCAGTTCCTGCTCGAGGACTTCCGCCACGCGGTGCGGCTCTGGACGATCGTGCTGGAGATCAGCGTGCTGATGGCCTCCTTCCCGAGCAAGGCGATCGCGGAGAAGAGCTACGTCTTCCGCACGCTGGGGCTGGGCTATGCGAACCTGGGCACGATCCTCATGCGGCTCGGCATCCCCTACGACTCGCCGAGGGCGCGGGCCATCTGCGGGGCGCTCACCGCGATCCTGACCGGGGAGTCCTATGCGACCTCGGCGGAGATGGCGGCGGAATTGGGTCCCTTCGAAGGGTACAAGAAGAACCGGGAGCCCATGCTGCGGGTGATCCGCAACCACCGGCGGGCCGCCTACAACGCGATGCCGGAGGAGTACGAGGGGCTCACGATCACGCCGCAGGGCATCCAGGCGGAGCACTGTCCGCCGGACCTGCTGCTGGGGGCCAGGCGGGCCTGGGACCGGGCGGTGGAGCTGGGATCGGCCTACGGGTTCCGCAACGCGCAGGTGACGTGCATCGCGCCGACCGGGACGATCGGGCTCGTGATGGACTGCGACACGACCGGCATCGAGCCGGACTTCGCGCTCGTGAAGTTCAAGAAGCTGGCCGGCGGCGGCTATTTCAAGATCATCAACCAGAGCCTGCCGCCCGCGCTGGCCACGCTGGGCTACAGCGAGGCGCAGATCCAGGACATCGTGACCTACTGCACGGGGCGCGGGACGCTCAACGGCGCGCCCTTCATCAACCACGAGTCGCTGCAGGCCAAGGGCTTCGACGGGGCCGCGCTGGACCGGCTGGAGGCGGCGCTGGGCCAGGCCTTCGAGATCCAGTTCGCGTTCAACAAGTGGACGCTGGGGGAGGCCTTCTGCCGGGAGAAGCTCGGCTTCACCGACGCGCAGCTCAACGACCCGGCCTTCACCATGCTCAAGGCCCTGGGCTTCACCCAGGAGCAGATCCTCGCGGCCAACGACTACTGCTGCGGGACGATGACGGTGGAGGGGGCGCCGCACCTCCTGCCGGAGCACCTGCCGGTCTTTGACTGCGCCAACCGCTGCGGCCGGACCGGCAAGCGGTTCATCCCGGTGGACGCGCACATCCGCATGATGGCGGCGGCCCAGCCCTTCATCAGCGGGGCGATCAGCAAGACGATCAACATGCCCGCCGAGGCGACCGTGGAGGACGTCAAGGCAGCCTACCTGCTCTCCTGGCGGCTGATGGTCAAGGCCGTGGCCCTCTACCGCGACGGGTCCAAGCTGAGCCAGCCGCTGAACGCCTCCTCCGATTCGGGGGCGCTGGCGGAGGCGGTCGTGGCCGGGGACGTGCTGGCCACGGCCGAGAAGGTGACCGAGAAGGTCCTGGTGCGGTTCCTGGCCAAGCGCCGGCGGATGCCGGAGCGGCGGGTGGGGTACACCCAGAAGGCGATCGTGGGCGGCCACAAGATATACCTCCGCACCGGCGAGTACGCCGACGGCACGCTGGGGGAGATCTTTCTCGACATGCACAAGGAGGGGGCGGCCTTCCGGAGCCTGATGAACTGCTTTCACGGGGAAACACGATTCTTCCACAAGAACCAGTTAGTGGCACTCCAGGACGCTGTTGGGGAAGAGGTACTCGTCACATGTGCCGATGGCAAGCAACGCCATGCCAAGGTTGAGCATTTTGGCCAGCAGAACTTTGTGGAGGTAGTCCTCAAGCCCGTTGATGGCCGAAGCACGGGCTTCCGACGCGTGTTTAAGGCTACGCGCGACCATCGTTGGATACTCGCAGACGGAACGGTCACGACACAGCTTCGAGTGGGCGATGTCTTGGCAGCCATGGCCGAAGTGCCCATAGAAGATACTAACGACGAAGGGTTTATGCATGGCTTTGTGTTCGGTGATGGATGGCGCCACACCTATTACCCGGAACGTCACATGTTGCAGCTCTGTGGCGACAAAGACCACAAGCACTTCGAGCGCCTGAAGCGCCAGGCAGATTGTGTCAGTTATCCTCCGTCTATGGGGGGCAATGCCCGCTTGACCTTCATCCGCGACGCGAATCTGAAAGCCCTACCGGATGACTCCAAGGTCGGGCACGACTACATCACGTCGTTCATTCAAGGCTGGATCGCGGCAGATGGTGGCAAGGGCAAATACGATAGCATCCTCCTCTGCACCCAGAACCAAGAGGCTGCCGAATGGTTGCTGGCGCGGGCACCGTTTTATGGGTACACAGTCGTAGGCTACAGCGTGAACGACGCCGATACGAATTACGGTTCACGCAAGGCCCCGCTGCATCGCATCACGATGCGGCCAGGGACAATGGGGTATCGAGTGACGGAAATCATTGACAGGGGGGAGGTCGGCAATGCGTTCTGCGTGGTGGAGCCGGAGACAAAGACCTTCTTGCTGGAAGGCGGCGTGGTCACAGGGAACTGCTTCGCGATCGCGATCTCGCTCGGGCTCCAGCACGGGGTCCCGCTGGAGGAGTTCGTCGAGGCCTTCCTGTTCACGCGCTTCGAGCCGAACGGGCCGGTCAAATTGAACGACCGGATCAAGATGTCCACCTCGATCATTGATTACGTGTTCCGCGAGCTGGCGATCACGTACCTGGGCCGGAGCGACCTGGCGCAGGTCCAGCCCGACGACCTCCGCATGGACACGGTGAAGAAGGACGAGCCGGTCTGCGAGGACAGCGAGCCGGTGGACGTGCACGATCTGGAGCCGGCCGGGATCGCGCCCCTCATGCCGGCGCGGCAGGGGAACGGCACGAGCCCCGGGGCCAACGGACAGGGCAACGGCCACGGCAACGGCGGCGTGGCGCTCGAAGTCCGGCGCGAGACGCTGACCTACACGACCGAAATCCAGCGGGCGCGGCTCAAGGGCTACGAGGGCGACCCCTGTCCTGAGTGCAAGGAGTTCAAGCTGGTCCGCAACGGCACCTGCCTCAAGTGCATGGGCTGCGGGGCGACCAGCGGCTGTTCGTGAAGTCGGAGGAGAGGACGATGAGCACGGTTGTACGTGAAGTTCCCAGGCAATCGCCCCACGACTACATCGTGAGCCTGGTCGCGCAGCGCTGGGCCAAGGCGGTGGAGTCCCGGATCACGGTCAACATCGGCGCCCCGCCGAACGGGCTGGTCGGGGAGCGGCGGAAGTACCCGGACATCGTCGGCTGGCGGTTCCGGCCGGACCAGAACAACGAGGTCGAGTGGATCGCCGAGGTGGAGACCGAACAGTCCCTCTCCCAGCCGGGCGCGCGGGAGCGGCTCAAGGACTATGCGGCCCTGAACGTGCCCTTCTACCTGTTCGTCCCCAAGGGCTACCGGACGGTGGCCCAGGTGCTGGGGGTGCGGGCCGGGATCCAGCTCAACGGCATCTACGAATACACCCTGGTGAACGATGCGCTGCAGATTTCGTGAGCGGAAAAACTGGTGCGGCAGGCCCAGGGCGCCCCGCAAGGCGGGCTCGCGCCCCTACAACCCCTTCTGCCTGCTCATGCGGCAGAAGATGCCGCGCCGGATCGCCCGCCGCCTCGTGAAGTAGGGCGGCCGGAAACAGCGCTCGCGCCAGTCCAGGGGGGGATGCCGGCCGACCGTTTGTTTGCGATCCGCACCGTCGTCTTTTTGACTGGGCTATTGGGTAGAAAGATGGTTGGTGACATGGTTAGGCCGGTATCTTGAGTATTTGGGAGGAGAAGGAGGTGAGACCCCATGGCTCACCGGAAGGTGACGAGCGCTGCTGCTGCCAGCAAGGCGGCCAGGATTCTGCGGAATCCCAGAGCCAGTAAAGCCGCCAAGTCCGCTGCTGGCAGTGCCCTCAGCCAAAGACCTGGTAGGAGGCACTGAGCATATCTAATCGTCCAGCGCACGGGCGATAGTGGGGGATGCTGGTTATCTGTATCCCCCTTCTCGACCTAGGGTAGGAGTATGGGTAGAATAGCTTCCGCGCATTTGGTGCAGGACACTGTGAAGCGAAGTGGAAAGATAGAAAGTGACCCTAGACGCAACAAGTGCGTCCAGCGCGTCAGCCTGCGCAATAATCCACGCAGTTTCTGGATGTGCAGTGAAGGAGGATTGACCACTCTTCCAGCCTTCAGTCATCTCCCAAAACCATATTATCGTACAGAACTAGGAACAGCGTACCTTGGGAACGCGCTGGAGCTTGTCCGCAAGGTTCCTGATAACTCTGTAAACCTGATTCTGACCTCGCCGCCGTTTGCGCTAACTCGGAAGAAAGAATATGGAAATTTCTCGGCTGATGAATACGTGGAATGGTTTGTGGAATTCGCAAAGGAGTTTCGCAGAGTTCTCAGTGAAGATGGTTCTTTTGTGCTTGATCTTGGGGGAGCTTATCTGCCCGGATTCCCCGTACGTACGATTTATCAGTACGAGTTGTTGATTCGCCTCTGCAAGGAAGTCGGGTTCTACCTGGCTCAGGAGATGTTTCACTATAATCCTGCCAGGCTTCCAGCTCCTGCCGAGTGGGTTAATGTGCGACGTGTGCGCGTAAAAGACAGCGTCAACGTCGTGTGGTGGTTGTCGAAAGGAAGGGCCCCTAAAGCTGATAATCGCAAGGTCTTGCGGCCCTATGGTGACAGCATGAAGCATCTTCTCCGTAACGGTTACAAAGCCAAGTTACGACCAAGCGGTCATGACATTTCAACAAAGTTTTTGAAGGACAACCAGGGAGCTATTCCTCCAAACCTTCTAGAGCTTGCGAACACAGAGTCGAATAGTTCCTACTTGCGCAGTTGCAAAGAGAATGGCGTGAAGCCACATCCAGCGAGATTCCCGGCTGGGTTCCCGGAATTCTTTGTTAAGCTAACCACCGATGCCTTTGATGTTGTGCTTGACCCTTTTGCAGGATCGAACACCACAGGTTGGGTTGCAGAGAGGCTTAAACGGAAGTGGATTGCCTTTGAGCTTCGCGAGGACTACCTTTTTGCAAGTCAGTTCCGCTTTGAGTCGCCCAATGGTCTGTTCCCTCTTTTGTCCTCCTCGTGAACCTCGTGTGAGATCGCAGTCTGATGCCTCGGCTGAGGAAGCCTGAACTGCTGGAAAAAGTACTTGCTGCGATCAGGTTGTGCGGTTGGCAGTTCATCGTCTTAACCCCCGGCCATCCCTTTCGCATTCGAATCTACCGAGACAGCGAGGCATACACATTTCGAGTCTATATCTGGAATCTGACCCATGGTGGTGGCCCTGCACGACCGCCAGATGAGTATAGAATCCAGATCACGGGCATCACTCGGTTTGAGCGCGAACCCTATGGAAAGACGCTCATTCTCGGATGGTGGGCTGAAGCTGATGTGTTTGCCGGGTTCGACTACAGGAAGCACTCCGGTCCGCTCGGCGCATCGCCGTCGATCCAGATAAGGGAATCTTTCCTTCGAGAGGCCTATGAGAGGGGCTTTTCGCCCTGCGACAAAGGAAATAGGGAAGTTGCCATCGCCTTTAAGCCGAGCCTTTTTTGTGAGTATGTGCGTTCTTTGGAGGACCTGCACGATGCTGGCAGGGTCAGAACTGATCTCGACGCTCTTAGGGCGGTTGCTGAAAATCCCCTGGTCGTTAACGATTCGGATTTAGAGAATGTAACAGCAGCACGTAGGAAGGCTATCGCCTCTGTTCTTCGAAATCTCCGGGACACCTCGTTTCAAGACCGTGTTCTTACAAGTTACTCGCATCGTTGCGCGATGTGTGGGCTGCAGATGGATCTCGTAGAGGCCGCGCACATCGTCCCTGTTAGAGCTCCCAACAGCACGGATGAGACCTGTAATGGCCTAGCACTATGTGCGCTTCACCATAAAGCGTATGACAGATCCGTCCTCGATGTCTCCGACACCTACAGAGTCGTCGTAAGCAACAGAGAAAAAGACCGGCTTACGAGTATAGGACACGATGGTGGATTAGATAGTTTTGTAGAAGCCCTGCGACCTCTGATACTACTACCACCTGCAATTGGTGACCGCCCACGTATTGAATACCTCAGGAGGAGTCGAGAAATTAGGAGATGGGTTCCATAAGGCATGCCCCTAAGAGAGGCCGGTGGTCCCCCGACGAAAGGATTTTGCGATGGGAAGAAAGACAAAGGTCATGAGGAGGACGTGGAAAGTGGTGCTGGAGAGCGAACCATACGGAAGGGAAGAATTCGACGAAGACTCTTCCTTCGCTTCCGCACTCGCCAAGTTTAACAGACTTGCTGGTTCTGCGGAGGAAGAGTTCAGAAAGGATCGGATCCAGCGCGAAGTCTCCCTTGTGTGTGTGTGTGTTATTGGCTGAGGCGAGTTTAAATATGCCGGCAGACTTGGAAGTTCGCATGATCAGTTGCCAAGACCTGAGTAATCTGGCTACCATGTCCTTGCTGGCGGTGAGCTCTCAGAATCAGCCCTGCAATGAATCCGGATCGGGCACAAGTGGAACGGGACTGGCGGACCCGCGGGTTCAGTTGCGGGCTTTGGACCGATCCGCCGGGACAGGTCTGGGAGGATTATGTCCACGGGGTGGATGAGTTGCTGATGGTCCTGGAAGGGGAGCTGGAGCTGGAAATGCAAGGCCGGACGTTCCGGCCGAAGGTGGGGGAGGAGGTCTTCATCCCGGCCCGTGTGACCCATTCGGTGCGGAACGTGGGCGGCACGACCGCCAGGTGGCTGTACGGATACAGGCACGAGGCGAGGGGCTAGAGGCTAGAGGGCGGCCTGGGAAAGCGGAGAGAAGACGATGCCGAAGACGACGCAGATCGTGATCAGCGAGGAGAGCAAGCCGGGCATTCTGGCGAAGGTGGCCGCGACGCTTGGGGCGGCCGGGGTGAACATCAAGGCCTTCTCGGCGCCGGAAGTGACCCAGAGCGGCAAGGGGCAGCTACGGCTGATCGTGGACCATCTGGAGAAGGCCCGGGCCGTGTTCAAGGCGGAACAGATCGAGTTCCGCGAGGAGCCGGCCCTGGTCTTGAGTCTGGAGAACAAGCCCGGCGCCCTGAGCGAGGTAGCCCAGCACCTGAAGCAGGCCAGGATCAACATCGAATGTGCCTACCTGACCCCGTCCCGCGAGGGCCGGCGCGCGATCGTGATCATGACCGTTTCCGACACGGACAAGGCGCTGGCGGTTCTGCGGGACCAGTCGCTCGACGAGATTTAAGGATGATGTCCCGCCGGGGAACCAGCAGCCTCCTCGTCCTTCTCTTTCCAGTCCTCCTCTGGCTGGTCCACGGCTGCGCCGGCCGCCCAGCCGCCCGAGCCCCCTATCCGGCCGGTTACCCGATCGGCTATGTGGAACGGGGCGTCGCCTCCTGGTACGGACCTGGGTTCCACGGAAACAAGACCGCCAGCGGGGAGCGGTACAACATGCACCAGTTGACCGCGGCCCACCGGACCCTGCCCCTGGGCTCCGTCGCAGTCGTCCGCACCCTCTCCAACGGCCGGACCGTCACGGTCCGGATCAACGACCGGGGTCCCTTCGCCAAGGGGCGGATCCTCGACCTCTCCTTTGCCGCGGCCCAGGCTCTTGGCCTGACCGGGCCAGGCACCGACGAGGTGGAACTGCGTGTCATCCGATACGAGGGCCGGCCCGGCGCGATGGGTTACCTGCGGGTCCAGGTTGGCTCCTTCGCGGAACGGGCCAACGCCCAGGGGCTGGCGGCCAGGCTCAAGGACCAGTATCCGGACGTGCGGATCATGGAGGTGGAGCTGCCGTCCGGGAGACGCTACCGGGTGCTGGTCGGGCAGTTCACCTCCGAGAGCCAGGCCGAGGGGGTGGCCAGGAGGCTGGGTTCCCTTCTCGACCTAGACCCCCTGGTGCTCCGGGACGACACCTGAAAATTTTCATATCCAATTGTTTTTATTTAACTTTTAACTATCGGCATTGATTGGATTCGGAACCTATGGTACAACTATGGCCCCATGGATGACGGTGGGCCCATAGGATCCCAGTCGGTCGTTCCACCCCTCAGTTCCCCTGTTTCCGCCCTTTCCGCCGGCCGGAGGAAGACCGGGCCTCGGCCCAGCCTTTCCTCCTTGGTCGTTCTCCCGTAAACGGAACTTTATGGAGTTTCTGATCCTCTTCACCCTGATTTTTCTGTCTGCCGTGATCTCGGCAGCCGAGATCGGCTTTTTCTCGGTCAACGAGACCAGGCTCCGGGCCCTGGCCGAGCAGGGGGGCAAGCGTGCGGCCACGGCCCTCTTTCTCCGGTCCAACCCGCAGCGGCTTCTCTCGACGATCATGATCGGGGACAACTTGGTCAACATCGGGGCCGCCTCGTTCGCGACGATCCTGACGATCCGGTACTTCGGCTCGGAGGCCGTGGCGATTGCCACGGGCATCCTGACCTTTCTCATCCTCATCTTCGGCGACATCGTGCCCAAGACCCTCGCGGCCAAACACTCGATCCCGATCGTGCTCACCATGGCCTATCCGGTCTACTGGATCGAGCAACTCCTGTCGCCGGTCCTCTTCGTGCTGGAACCGATGATCGCCAAGCTGACGGGGGGCAAGGGCCTGACGGTCCCGTTCGTGACCGAAGAGGAGCTCAAGATCATGCTGGACGTCGGGGGGAAGGCGGGGGTGATCGAGACCGAAGAGGTCAAGATGATCAAGAACGTCTTCCACCTGAACGACATCATGGCGGAGGACGTGATGACCCCCCGCATCTACGTCTTCGCGCTGGACGGGAGCCTCAAGCTCAAGGACGCGCAGGAGCGGCTCTTCGCGTCCAAGTACTCCCGCGTGCCCCTCTACGACGGGACTCTGGACAACATCACCGGCATCCTCTACAAGACCAAGGCGCTGATGGAGCTGGCCCAGGGCCACTGCGACGTCCAACTCAAGGCCATCGCCCACCCGGCCATCTTCGTTCCCCGGAGCAAACCCGCCGACGACCTGATGAAGCAATTCCAGCAGGAGAAGCGCCACATGGCGATCGTCGTGAACGAGTTCGGTGGCGTCATGGGCCTGGTCACGCTGGAGGACCTGCTCGAGGAGGTGGTCGGGGAGATCATGGACGAGACCGACATCACCGAGGAGCTGATCAAGCGGATCGGGAAGAACCAGATCCTGGTCCACGGGCGGACCGAGGTGCGCCGGATCAACGAGTTCCTGAAGGTCGGCCTGAACGAGGAGGCGAACACGATCAGCGGCCTGATCCAGGAGCAGCTCGGCCGGATTCCGGCCGTGGGGGAGGAGGTCCGGGCCGGCCAGTGCCGGCTGATCGTGCACGAGGCCGATCCCCGGTCCATCAAGAGCGTGATGATCCTGAAAGAGGAGCGGGCCGAACGGGTGGAAGCGCCGGAGGAGTCAGTGGAGGTCCGCCTGTCCGGCTGAGTGCAGCCGCTTCATGTCGTACATCCGCTTGTCCGCGACCCGCAGGAGGTCGGCGGCCGAGGTGACGGGCGGGAAGCCGGGCACCGTCGCGGCGCCGAAGCTGAGCGAGATCGTGACCGGCCCGGCGGCCGTGACCAGACGCAGCTTTCCCACCACCTCGCGCAGCTTCTCGATGACCGGCCCGCTGCCCTCCGTGTCCGTTCCCGGCAGGAGGGCGGCGAACTCGTCCCCGCCGATCCGCGCCACCAGGTCGCTTTCCCGGAGGGTCGAACGGAGCGCGGTGGCGACCTTCTGGAGGGCCCGGTCGCCGGCCTCGTGCCCGTACTCGTCGTTGATCCCCTTGAAGGCGTCCAGGTCCATGATGATGACCGTGAAGGCCTCGCCGGTTCGCTGAAACCGCCGCCATTCCCGGGCCAGCACCTCGTCGAAGAACCGGCGGTTGTACTGGCCTGTCAGCGGATCGCGGATCGCGAGCTGGTCCAGCTCCTGGTTCTTCGCCTCCAATTCCTTCAGTTGCTGCTCCTGGGCCCGCTGCGCCCGCTTCAGCACCGTGACGTCCTGCACGACGCTCTGGACGCCGCGGATGGTCCCGTCCTCGCCCCGGTCCGGGTAGTATTCGGAGAGGAGAAAGCGGGTTCCGCCCGGCGTCTTCGGATCGGGCAGCTCCTCCTCGAACTCGTAGACCGGCACGCCGGTCCTGCCGACCTGGTTGTAGATCGGCTTGAGTCTGGCCCACCGTTCGGGCGGGACGAGGTCTGGGAGGCGCCGGCCGATCTGCTCCGCGACCGGGCATCCGTGGAGCTCCGCGATCAGCGGGCTGGCGTGCTCCACCACGAGGTCCGGCGTCACATACAGGAGCCCGATCGGGATCGTGGCGTACAGGGTGTCGAGGCGCGCCTGCGCCCGCGCCGCTTCCTCCGCGGCTTTCTTGTGGGCTCGCTCGGTCAGCTTTTGCTCCGTCCTCTCCGTGTGGGACAGCAGGACGCCGCCCGTGCCCGTCTCCGGCACGGCCGACAGGAGGAACCAGCGGGTCGCGGCCCTGGCCTGCCAGACGTAGTCCAGGCGATAGGAGGGGAGGAGCCCGTTCATCACCGCCCGGATGCCTTCCAGGGCCTCCCGTTCGTGATCGGCCGGCCCCTTGAGCGAGCGCCGGCAGGCTTCCAGATAGTCGGTTCCGACTTCGGCCCCCTGTAGGAACGGGTGGGAAATTTCACAGGCCAGCCGTTCCCAAGCCTGGTTGACGGCCACGACGATCCCTCTCCGGTCCAGCAGGGCGACCGGGACGGGCAGGGAATTCAACAGGGAGACGCGGTCGGTCGGCGGCGCCTGCGGGCGAGCCGGAGGCTTGGCGAGGCTGGTCGGCCTGCGGGAGGGAGGTTTCCTCTTCCGGGGAGGCTTCCTCATGACTCACCGAGCAGGCGGAGAAACTCCGCCTCGGTCAGGATCCTGACTCCGAGCCGTCCGGCCTCCTCCAGCTTGGAGCCTGGGTCCGTGCCGGCCACCACGTAGTCCGTGTGCTTGCTGACGCTGGACGTGGCCCTGGCCCCCAGGGCCTCCACGCGGCGCTTGGCCTCGTCCCGGCTGAGCGAGGCGAGGCCGCCGGTGAACACGAAGGTCTTGCCCTCCAGGCGCCGCCCCTCGGGGCCGGCTTGCTGGAGCCGTTCGATCCTGAGCCCCAGCTCGATCAGCCTCCGGATCACCCGCCGGTTGTGCCCTTCCCGGAAGAAGGATTCCAGGCTGGAGGCGATCTCCGGCCCGATCTCGTGGACGCTCTCGAAGGTGGCCCGGTCCGTTTCCATGATCGCGTCCAGGGTCCCGAACCGGCGCGCGAGCACGCGGGCGATGTGCTGCCCGACCTGACGGATGCCCAGGCCCATCAGGAACCGTTCGAGCGGGACCCGCTTGCTCCGCTCGATCGCGTCCGTGAGGAGGGAGGCGGATCGGTCCGCGAACCCCTCCAGCGTCAGGATCTGGTCCCTGGTCAGGGCATAGAGGTCGGCCAGGTCCTTGACCAGCCCCCGGTCCACCAGTTGCGCGACGGTCTTCCGGCCCAGACCGGCGATGTCCAGCGCATGCTTGGAGGCGAAGTGCTCGACGGCGCCCTTCAATTGGGCCGGACAGGACGTCTGGCCCGTGCAGTAGTAGTAGGCTCCCTCCCGCGCGACAGCCGAGCCGCACACGGGACAGGAGTCCGGCATGCAGAAGGGCTCGGCCCGCCTCTCGCCCGGCACGGGGACTCGCTCCGCGATGGCCGGGATCACGTCCCCGGCCCGCTCGACCTTGACCGTGTCGCCCACCCGGATGTCCTTGCGGGCCACCTCGTCCGCGTTGTGCAGGGTCGCCCGGCTGATCGTGACGCCGCCCACCTCGACCGGCTTCAGCAGCGCCAGCGGGGTCATGGTGCCGGTGCGGCCGACCGACACGACGATGTCCTGGATGACCGTGACCTCCTTGCGCGGCGTGAACTTGAAGGCGATGGCCCAGCGCGGGCTGCGGGACTTCTCGCCGAGCGCGCCCTGCCAGTCCCGTCGGTTGACCTTGACCACGATCCCGTCGATCTCGAACGGCAGGTTCTCGCGAACCGCCTCGGTCTCGGCGTGGAAGGCGATCACCGCTTCGATGTCCTTGCAGCGGCGTTTCTGGCTCGGAACCGGCAGGCCCCACCGTTCGAGGGCGTCGAGCTCTTCCCAATGGGTCGGCGCCTGGGCGCCGGACTGGGCCATGATCTCGTAGCAGGTGACGACGAGCGGCCGCTCGGCCGTGATGCGCGAATCGAGCTGGCGCAACGAGCCGGCTGCCGCGTTCCTCGGGTTCGCGAAGGCCTCCTCGCCCCGCTCGGTGATGCGGCGGTTCAGGGCCTGGAAGTCCTGGAGCCTCATGTAGACCTCGCCCCGGACGGCCAGGTGGGCCGGCAGGTGGTCGCCGGCGCCCAGTTGCAAGGGGAGGGATCGGAGGGTCCTGAGGTTGACGGTCACGTCCTCGCCGGTCGTGCCGTCGCCCCTCGTGGCTCCGCGGACGAACCGCCCCTTCTCGTAGATCAGCTCGACCGAGAGCCCGTCGTACTTGGGCTCCACCGTATAGTCGATCGGCTCCCGCTCCATGTCGCGCCCCAGTTCCTTGCCCAGCTCGCGCCGCACGCGCTTGTCGAAGGCCCGCACCTCCTCCGGGTCCGCCACCGAGTCCAGGCTTAACATGGACCGCTCGTGCTGGACCTTCTGGAGCTCTTCGAGCGGCGGGGCCCCGACCCGCTGGGTCGGAGAGTCGGGGGTCAGGAGATCGGGAAAGGTCTCTTCCAGCCGGACCAGCTCCCGGAAGAGCCGGTCATATTCGGCGTCGGAGATCTCCGGCCGGTCCTTGACGTAGTAGAGATAGTCGTGGCGGCGGATCTCCTCGCGCAGATCCTCGATGCGTTTCTGCGCCTCCCCGTGGGTCATCTGGTGCTTGGCGTCTTTGGCCGACTGGGTCGTCATGGCCCGGAAATCCTTACCCTGCAGCCGTCAGCTTTCAGCAATCAGCGGACTTTTGCAAGCTGACCTCTGAAAACTGACAACTTAAAACTGATAACCGATGGTCCCTCATCCCTCCCTGATGAACTTCGCCGCGTAGCTCCGGATCTCGTGGCCGTTCAGAACGTGGAACCGGCGCAGCCGGTCCACGGTCTGTCCCGAGAACCGGTTGAGCGGGATCACGATCAGCCGGCGGTTGAAGGACCGGACGATCCGGCGCCAGATCGCCTTCGGCTGGATCGGGGAGACCAGGACGATGTGCGGCTCCTGCGAATGGAGTGCCGCGCCGGCGATCAGCCGTTCTTCCAGCGTCTGGGCGAAGTCCAGCCGGGCGTCCTCCCAGATGTTGGGAATCTGGCGGGGCGGGTAGAGGAACAGGGCTCCGCCGTACCGGGACTGACCGATGCCGGGCCCGACCATTTGATCCTGGAACGGACTGGCATAGAAGCAGAGGGTGGACTCCTCTTCATGCTCCGCATACCAGGTGGCCCGCCAGGGGTAGACCTCCGGGTCGGCTGGCGTCTCGAAGAGAAAGGCGACCACCTCCACCGTGCCCCTGGCCGGGGGAATCTCCTTCACGTAGATGTCGAAGCGGAGGCGCCGCCCGATCCCGGGCCCGGCGCGAGGCGCCGCTCCTGCCGCGGACCGGATCGCTTTCATTCCCCCGTGCCAGTTTCTCATGGTTTCGCGCAGATCAATGCCGTCCTTCACGGAGCTCGTGAACTTTTCCACTCGGGCGAGGTCGGCTCCAAGGAGCGCCCGGGCCTGTTCCCGCACGTGCCGGGTGAAGCTTTCGATCCGATCGTCCTCCGGGGGCCAGGAACATTGGCGGTAGGGATTCCAGAGGTAGGCCCACCGGCGGCTCCTCGTCCGGTTCGGCGTCGGCTTGAGGGGGAGGGAGCGCCAGACGAGCGGTTGGCCCTGGAGCCGGTTCTTGGCCAGGGCGACCGTGCCGTCGGGGAGTTCCAGCTTTCCGAGCCCGGCAGAGACGGCCGGCTTGGCCAAGGGGCCCTCCTGGTCCGGCTGGAACGAATAGGACTTGGCCGTCTCCAGCAGGGTGATGGCGAATTCATCGCCGGCCGTTTGCTTGGCGGCCAGCACGAGGCTGTAGAGATCCGGGGTCAGGCGGCGGTCCAGCAGCGCCAGGTTCCGGACATACTGGAGGTAGAGCTGTAGAAGCTGGGGCGTGACCCAATTCAGGACCGGCTGGCTTTCGGAGCCCCGTTGGGCCAGCCACCGGGAGCGGGCTTCCAGCAGCAACTCTTTGACTCCGTCAATCGAGAGGTGCCGGTCGGAGCGGAGCTCGGCGCGCCGCTTCTCGTAGAGTTCGGTCAGGTACGGCAGCTCTCCGAGGACGAAATAGAGGGTGGAGGGCTCGACCGGGTAGGCGGAGGGACGGGCCCGGGCTGCCTCAGGCGCGACGTAGGGGGCCCGTTCCCGGTAGGCCTCCCGCAGCCAGGGCCAGTCCGCGACGTGGCAGAGGCAGAGGATGGCCTCGTGGTCCAGCTCCAGTTCGTGGAGACGAAAGGCCATCCAGGCGAGGCGGTCCCACCGCTGGCTGGGTCTGGCCGGAGCAGGCAGGCCGGGCAGCATGGCCGAGGCGAAGGCCGCCAGCGGCACCTGCTTGAGCGCATAGGGGTCCGGCGCGGGGAAGGAAGTCGGCTCGAAGCAGGCGACCTCCCGGTCAATGTAGGCCCGTTCGATGTCCTCCCCCATGGCGACGCGCAGGCCCATGATGACGGCCTGGCAGGGGTCCACTGGGACGAAATTCACGACCGGCGCGCCCTCCCGATCTTCCTCCGGTTGGAGGATCAGGCCGATCCGCGGCAGGTCCTCGACGGCCGCCTCGAGGGCCGGCTCAAACGAGGGAGGCAGGGGCAGGGCCAGGCAGTCCCAACGGCGGGCGATCAGGGTCTCGCGCACTTCCTGGGCCAGGTCGCCGCTCCCGTGGAGGATCGGCAGCACCTGGATCCTGGGCGAGAGCTGCAGCACCCGGTTCGTGATGTCGTCGTCGGCAGGAAGCATGGGAGCGACCGTTCGCTGCGATTCCACCGCCGGCGGGCGGCCTGGCCTCATCGGTCGGGATGCAGCGGATCATCCCCTTCGAAGAAGAAATCCCCCAGCCCGCGGGGCAGGGCCTGGTCGCCGAGCGCCCGCTTCCTGCGCCGGGCCAGCCCCTCCAGATCCAGGGCTTCCTCGCCCAGGACCTTCACCACCGCCTCCCGCCAGGCCTCGTCCTTAGCCAGCGGGTGGGTCTGGTCCTGCGCCAGCCGCTTGAGCGCGTACTGCAGCAGGTGGAGCCCGTCCCGCACCGAATAGTCGAGGGCGAGCTGATGGGCCTCCTGCAGGAAGTCCACGGTCAGGGCCAGCATCTCGGCCGGGGCAAAGGGCAGGTGATAGCGCAGGATGGCCAGCTCGTCCTCCCGGCGGGGAAAGCCCATGTGCAGCGTGGGCTGGAGCCGGGACAGGATGTAGTCCGGCACCTCGTAGGTCGAGGCGTCCTCGTTCATCGTCACGCAGCAGCGGAACGACGGGTCGGCCTTGATCACGATGCCCGCGACGATGGACTCGACGCAGCGCCGGTGGTCCAGCAGGGGGGCGAGCGAGGCCCAGCTCTTCTCGTTCATGCGGTTGCCTTCGTCCAGCACGCAGACCCCGCCGGTCAGGATCGCGGACACCAGCGGAGAGGCGTGGTAGGCGATCGTGCCGGATTCCGCCAGGACCGGCGTGACCAGCAGGTCTTCGGGCCGCGTGTCCGCCGTGCACTGGAAGATGTAGAGGTCCTGCTTGCGCTCCTTGGCTCCGGCCATCGCGAGGGTGGTCTTCCCGATGCCCGGGTGGCCGGTGATGCGGGGGGAGAGCGCCGAGTCCCGGGCGTCGATCACGAGCCAGCAGGCCAGCAACTGCTTGAGGATCTCCCGCTCGCCGATCCATTCCTGGCCGGTGTCCATCGGCTGGGCCAAGCGGAGCGTGACGCCGTCCACGACGACCGTTCGCTGGGATCCGAGCTCGGACTTGCGGGACATGGGGACCGACGCCGCTCCTTTCCAGCGCGCCGCGCGCGCTCGGCTGAAACCGTAACATACCCTCGCGGGAGGGTCAAACGCGGAAACTCCCGTCCGGTGTGCGGTTCGAGCGCCTTTCGCTTTGACATTCGACGGCGCCGGTTCTATCCTTGGGGTTCCCGATCGGAGCGCACCAATATCACGAAGAGGAGACGGATACACGTATGAAACGGCTTACCGTGAAGTCCCTTGCCCTGTTCTGCGCGAGCTGGGTCCTGCTGGCCGGCTGTGTGATGACCGAGAAGTACGAGGCGGAAAAGGCCCGCGCGATGAACTTCCAGCGGCTCCTGGCCCAGGAGGAGAAGCGGACGGGCGAGATGGACAGCGAGCTCAAGCGCCTGAAGCGGGAGAGCGCCGACCTCGAGGCCAGGAACCGGGAGTTGACCGCCCAGCTCCAGGCGGTTCGGGAGCAATTGGCCAGGGTGCAGGAAGAGATGGCCTTGCGGGAAGCCGCCATGACGAAGAAGGCCGCGGAGTCCGCCAAAGCTCCCAAGGGCAGGCGGGCGGACAGGGGCGACAAGGACTTGCTGGGGACCTTGGAGGAGCCGCCGGCCGAGGTTGCGACACCGGAGCCGAGCGGCACGGTCACGGTGGGCGGGACCGCACGTTACCACGAGGTCAAGCCGGGCGAGACCCTCTTCAGCATTGCCAAGCGGTACGGGACCGACGTGAAAACGCTCAAGAGCTGGAACAGCCTGCGCAGCAATTCCATTGAAGTGGGCCAGAGGCTCGTGGTTGGGCGCGAATAGGTGAATGGTGATCCGTGAACCGTGAGAGCGGGGAGCGAGCACCTAGACAGGCGCGGCTGGCCTCAATTGGTTGACTTCTGGGGACGAGGGTGTAACTTACGGAAAACAACGGTCCCACGGATGCTCCTCCTCAATCCTTCGGCAAGACGCGAAAAGGCCTATGCGGACGGCAATTGGGACAAGGTCATCTCGATTGCCCTCAAACAGCTCAAGAGCGATCCGGAGGACATCAAGGCCCTGAATGACCTCGCCGATGCCTATTACCAGAAGGGCATGATCGACGAGGCTTACGAAACCTGCCGGCAGATCAACTCCTCCCATCCGGTGTCCGATTTCCAGCGGCAATTCGCCACCCTCGGCCTCCGGTACATGCGGTATCACCTGGTCCTGGGGACGATCCTGTACAAGAAGGGGCGCTACGACGAGGCCCTCCAGCTGCTCAACCACCTGAAGTTCCTCAAAGGGCATCTCTCCGACAAATTCCACCTGTCCGCTCAAATCCACCTTGCCCGAGGCAACGTGGACCAGGCGGTCGCCGAATACGAGCAGATGTGGAAGTGGCGCCCCGACCGGACGCCGAAGGTCCTCAAGAACCTCGGTTTGCTCACGACGAAGCACCCGCGGCACGCAAAAGCCCAGCGGCTCTACATCGAGATCCTCAAGAAGAGCGATCAGCTCAACGCCCGCGTCGCCCAGTGGGAAAAGTCCGCGCAGAGCGGCAAGGCCGATCCTTCCGACTTGTACCGGCTGGGGTACTATTATCAGTCCGAAGGGAAGGATCAGAAGGCCGTCGAGCTCTTTCTGCAGTACCGGCAGAGCCGTCCGGACGACCCGGAAATCCATTGGCACCTCGGCGACCTCTACGGAGAGCGCGGTGAGGGCGTGAAGGCGATGCAGCAGTACCGGAGGGTCGTCGAACTCAGTCCGGAAAAGCTGGACATGGTCGTCGCCAAGCTCGACGGGCTGGTCCGGTACGCGAACGAGCGGGAGAAGCCCGCGATCGTCTGCGAAGTCATTTCGCTGCATCTCAGCACGGGCAAGCTGAAGGCCGTCCGCGAGAAGCTGGAGCAACTGGCCCCGGCCGTTCAGGTGGACCGGGAGCTGAGGGGGAAGGTCGCGGCGATGCTGGTCGCCAGCCTGGAGCGCTACATGGAGACGGGCGAGCTGGACGCGGCCAGAACGGTCCAGGAACAGTTGCTCCTGCTCGATCCGACGAATCCCGGCTTTCAGGCGCGCTTGCGCGAGATGGACGAGCTCCTGGGTCAGAAGAGGATCCAGGAGATGGAAGAGATCCTCCGGATGGGGCTGCTGGCCCCTCACGAGACGACCCGGGTCCTCTTCGAGCTCGGAGAGGCCTATCGCAAGCGCGGGGAACCGGACGAGAAACAGCTCTCGGTCTACCAGCAATTGGCTCGGTCCGAGTCTCCTTACCAGGCCGACGCGCTGTTGCGGCTCGGCCTGATCTTTCTGCGAAAGGGATTGGACGATCTCGCCGAGGGCCAGTTCGCGAAGCTGCAGCAGATGGCAATTCCCAACGAGAAGCGGGCGCAGTGCTTCTACCAGATCGGCCTGGCCTACGAAGGTCAGGACGTTCTGGACAGGGCGCGGGAGTATTACAAGAAGACCCTGGAGATCGACGCCACCTACCAGGACGTGGCCAGACGGCTGGAGCACTTTCCCAGGCTCACCCCGTCCCTGGCCTCGACGCAGACCGTTTCGCAGAAGGATCCCACCGCCGTCCTCCAGGAGCGCTACGAAGCGGTCACCAGGATCGGGACCGGCGGAATGGGGACGGTCTTTCGCGCGGTGGACCGCGTGCTTCGCCGCACCGTGGCCCTCAAATTCATGAAAGAGGACTTCCAGCGCGACCCCGAGGCGGTGGCGCGATTCATCCGGGAGGCCCAGGCGGCGAGCAACCTGCGGCATCCGGGCATCGTGGCGATCTATGACATCCACGTCCAGGAACCGATCTACATCGCCATGGAGTATGTGGAGGGCGGAACCTTGCGCGACCTCTTGCGGCAGCGGAACCTGCCCGTGGAGGAGATCAGGGCGATCGCGCTCCAGCTCTGCGACGCGTTCGGGTACGCCCACGGCAACGGGGTGGTGCACCGGGACATCAAGCCGGACAATATTCTCATGGCTTCCGACGGGAAGGTGAAAATCGCCGATTTCGGGCTGGCCCGGGTTGCGGAGGGAAGCACGGCGATGACGAGGACGGGGACGGTCATGGGGACCCCCAAGTACATGGCGCCCGAGCAGATCCAGGGCAAGGCCGCCGACGCGCGAACGGACATCTACGCCTTCGGCGTGATGCTGTACGAGCTGCTGACGGGAAAGGTCCCGTTCAGCGACGGGGACGTGGCGTACCGGCAGATCCACGAGATGCCCCTGTCGCCGCGCCTGCTCAACGCGGACGTCCCGGAGCAGTTCGACACGGTCGTCATGACCTGCCTGCAAAAGAAGCCGGAAGGCCGGTTCCCGTCCATGGAGGAGGTCGGCCGGGCCCTCCAGGGCCCGTGACCCGAGCCGATTCTTCTCGTCGCATGTCGGGGCCCTCTCGTCCACCCATTCCGAAAGCCAGCGGGGAATACCAGCGATGACGTCCTGCCCCCACTGCGGTCAGGAGCAGGCCGGCGCGACCTATTGCGACCACTGCCGGGTGCACATCGGGCTGTACCGCGACGTGAAGCAGGCCCTGGCCTCGCTGGAGTCGGGGCTCGGCGAGGTCCGGCAACTCTCCTCGGCCCCGAAGCCGGGCGTGGCTCCTTCCACGGACCCTCTGAAGAAGCTCGTCGAGGCGTACCAGACGTTGCGGAAGAGCTTCGAGGGCCTGAGCCGAGCCCAGCGGGAGATGGCGACGCTGGCGGAGGTCGGCCGGATGGTCAACTCGGTCCTCGCGATGGACCGGCTGCTCGACCTGATCATGGACATGGCGGTGAAGGTGATGAACGCCGAGCGAGGGTTCCTGATGCTGGAGGACCCGGAGACCGGCGAGTTGGCGATCGTGGTCGCCCGGAACATGGAGGCGGCGCTTCAGGACAAGCAGCAGTGGAAGATCAGCAGCAACATCTGCAGCCGTGTGGCCAAGGAGGGGCAGCCCATCCTTGCCACCGACGCGCAGAAGGAGGACCAATTCCAGGGGATGCAGAGCGTGATGGCGCAGCACGTCCGCTCGCTCCTGTGCGTGCCCATGCAACTGAAGACGGGGGAAGTGATCGGGGTGATCTACGTGGACAACCGCATGGTCTCCGGCGCCTTCTCGGCCGAGAGCCTGGAGTTCCTCACGGGATTCGCCCACCAGGCGGCCATCGCGGTCGAGAACGCCCGGCTCTACGAGAACGTCCAGAAGGAGACGAAGGCCCGCCTGAACCTCCAGCGGTACCTCTCGCCCAACCTGGTGGACGACGTCATGAGCCGCAAGGAGGTGCTGGCGCTGGGCGGGCAGCGGGTCGTCTGCTCCGTGCTCTTCGCCGACCTCTGCGGGTTCACCCCGCTCTCCCAACGGCTCGATCCGGAGAAGGTCGTGCAGTTTCTGAACGAGTACTTTTCCGCGATGGCCGACGTCATTTTCGAGCACCACGGGACCCTCGACAAGTTCATCGGCGACGCCATCATGGCCGTCTTCGGGGCGCCGGTGCCGACCCCCGCCCACGCCTCGAACGCCGTGTCGGCCGCGCTCGCCATGCAGCGGGAAGCCAGGCGGCTCCAGGAGAAGGCCGGCCGGGAGGGAGGCCAGACGCTGGAGCTGCGGATCGGCATCAACAGCGGGGAGGTGATCGCGGGCAACATCGGATCGCCTTCCCGGATCGAGTACACGGTCATCGGCGATCAGGTGAACCTCGCGGCCCGCTTGGAGCCCCTAGCGCCCGCGGGCGGGATTCTGATCAGCGGCTCGACCTATCGGTACGTGAAGGATCTGGTGAAGGTGCAGAGGCTCCCGGATGTCGAGGTGAAGGGCCGGACCGGGCTGGTGGAGGTGTATCAAGTCCAGGATCTGCTGGCCCAGGAGGCGAAACCCGAGGCGAAGGACCTCCGGCGGCACGCGCGGCAGGACGTTTCGCTCTTCGCCATCTATCGGGATCGGCGACAGAGCCGGATGTTCCAGGGGTCGGTCAAGAACATCAGCCTGGGGGGAATCCAGCTCAGCACGAGGGAGGAATTCCCGGCCGGGTCGGAAATCGTCCTGTCGTTCAGCCTGCCCAACGGCGAAAAGCTCGGGGAGATCGAGGCTCGCGTGGTCCGGACTCAGCAGTTGGTGGACGATCGGGGAAAAAGCTATTTCAAGCTGGGCGTTCAATTTACCAAGTGCGCGGAAGAGGATCGGGAGAAGATCGGCCGAGTGAGCCGCCAGCCTTCCTGAGTTCCCGCCCTCCGACCCTGAGCATCCTCACATGGCCTCTCCGGTCGGTTCGTTGACTTTTTCCAAATGCGCATGCTAGCTTTCCGCATGGAAAAGCCTGCCTTTTCATTGAGTTTCGATGAGTTTCGGGCCCTCGCTTCCCGCGGGAACCTGATTCCCCTCTATCGCGAAATCCTGGCCGATTTCGAGACACCGGTCTCGGCCCTCACCAAGATCGATCACGGCCCGTCCGCCTATCTCCTGGAGAGCGTGGAGGGCGGGGAGAACTGGGCCCGCTACTCCTTCCTGGGCAGCGGGTCGCCGGTTGTCATCCGGGAAGACCGCGGCTCGTTGCTGGTCACGCGGGGCTCCAGGACCGAGCGGATCCCGCTTCGAGAGAAGACCGGCGAGACTCCGCTCGATCGCCTGCGCGACATCATGGCCGAGTACCGGCCGGTCACGGTGCCGGGCCTCCCGCGGTTCGTGGGCGGGGCGGTCGGGTACCTGGGCTACGACGTCGTCCGGTACTTCGAGGACCTGCCCCAGCGCCGCAAGGACACGCTGGGCCTGCCGGACCTGGCGTTCCTGCTCACCGAGACCCTGCTGATCTTCGACAACGTGGCGCAGAAGATCAAGGTGGTCGCGAACGCCCACGTGCCGTCCGGCCGGGAGCCGGAGCTGAAGCGCGCCTATGCCGACGCGACGGCCCGCATCGAGAAGATGATCGCGCGGCTCAAGCGGCCGCTGCGCCGCCTGGCCCCCGCGCGGCGCCGGCCTCCCGCCGCCAGCCAGGCTGGCCCCCGGTTCACTCCGAACATGAGCCAGGCGGATTTCGAGAAGATGGTGATGCGGACCAAGGAGTACATCCGGGCCGGCGACATCATCCAGACCGTCCTGTCCCAGCGGTGGGAGACCAGGATCCGGACGAAACCGTTCGAGATCTACCGGGCGCTGCGCGTGGTCAATCCCTCTCCGTACATGTACTACCTGAGAGTCGGCGGGGTGGAGCTGGTGGGATCCTCGCCGGAGACGCTGGTCCGTTGCGAGGACGGCCGCGTCTCGGTCAGGCCGATTGCGGGCACCAGGCGCCGCGGCGCGACCGAGGAGCAGGACCGGGCGTTGGAGCGGGAGCTGCTCGCGGACGAGAAGGAGCGGGCGGAGCACGTGATGCTCGTGGACCTGGGCCGGAACGACATCGGCCGGGTGGCCAAGAGCGGCACGGTCAAGGTGGACGCCCTGATGACGATCGAGCGCTACTCCCACGTGATGCACATCGTGTCCGAGGTGAACGGGGAGCTGGCTCCGTCCCGGTCGGCCTACGACGTGATGAAGGCCTGCTTCCCCGCCGGCACCGTCTCGGGCGCGCCCAAGATCCGCGCGATGGAGATCATCGAGGAGCTGGAGCCGACGAGGCGCGGGCCCTACGCGGGCGCGGTGGGATACTTCGGCTTCTCGGGCAACATGGACACCTGCATCAACATCCGCACGGTCGTGATCAAGGGGCGACAGGCCTACATCCAGGCCGGGGCTGGGATCGTGGCCGATTCGGACCCGGAGCGGGAGTACGAGGAGACCTGCAACAAGGCGCGGGCCATGATGCAGGCCATCGAGCTGGCGGAACGGGGCCTGGAATGAGACAGTGATGGGTGATGGGTCATGGGTGATAAGTAAAGGCGGAAGCCGACGCGGGGAGCCAGATATTCTGGCTCATCACGCGTCACGCATCACTGATCACGGTTTCTGACATGCTGTTGATGGTCGACAACTACGATTCCTTCACCTACAACCTCGTCCAGTATTTCGGCGAGCTGGGGGAGGACGTCCGGGTGTACCGGAACGACAAGATCACGGTCGAAGAGATCGAGGCCCTGCGGCCGCAACGGCTCGTGATCTCGCCAGGCCCCTGCACGCCCAAGGAGGCCGGCGTCTCGGTAGAGACGATCCGCCATTTCGCCGGCCATCTGCCGGTGTTGGGCGTCTGCCTGGGGCACCAGTCGCTCGCCGTGGCCTTCGGCGGGGAGGTGATCCGGGCCGACCGGCTGATGCACGGCAAGACCTCCATGATCCACCACGACGGGAAGACCATCTTCCGGGATCTGCCGAACCCTTTCGAGGCGACCCGCTATCACTCGCTGCTGGTCAACCGGGCCAACCTGCCCGATTGTCTGGAGGTGTCGGCGGAGACGGCGGAAGGGGAGATCATGGGGCTGCGCCACAGGACCCTCTGCGTCGAGGGCGTCCAATTCCACCCCGAATCCATTCTCACGGCGGCCGGCATGGATCTCTTACGCAACTTCTTGAAGCTGTGAAACTTAGGCGCGGGGTGCGAGGCGAGGGGCGCGAGCTCGTCCGCGGCATCTTGTCCACGCCTCTAGCCCAGCGCCTCGCGCCTCGTGCCTGACACCATGATCAAGGACGCCATCGCCAAGCTCGCCGACCGGAACGACCTCTCGGACAAGGAGGCCGAGGAGGTCATGCTGGAGATCATGGACGGGGCCGCCACGCCCGCGCAGATCGCCGCCTACCTGATGGGGCTCCGCATGAAGGGCGAGACGGTGGACGAGATCGTCGGCTCGGCCCGGGCCATGCGGTCCCGGGCCGTCCGCCTCCGGGCGGCCGATCCGTTGGTCGTGGACACCTGCGGGACCGGCGGCGACCGGGCCCACACCTTCAACATCTCCACCACCGCGGCCTTCGTCGTGGCCGGCGGCGGGCTGACCGTCGCGAAGCACGGGAACCGTTCCGTCTCCTCCCGCTCCGGCAGCGCCGACGTGCTGGCGGCGCTCGGCGTCAAGATCGATCTTCCGCCCGACCGGGTGACGGACTGTGTGAACGAAGTCGGGATCGGATTCCTCTTCGCCCCGCTCTTCCACGGAGCCATGAAACATTGCGCCGCGCCTCGCCAGGAGATGGGGATCCGGACCCTGCTGAACATCCTCGGCCCTTTGACCAATCCGGCCGGGGCCACCATCCAGGTGCTGGGGGTCTACGACGGGAACCTGACCGAGCTGCTGGCCAAGGTGCTGGTCCGGCTGGGCACGCAACATTGCTTCGTCGTGCACGGGATGGACGGGCTGGACGAGGTGACGCTGACCGAGCGGACCCGCGTGTCGGAGGGGAAGGCCGGGGTGGTTTCCAGCTATGTCGTGGAGCCGGAGGACTTCGGGCTTAGCCGTGTGCCGCTCCGGGACCTGACCGGGGGCACGGCGGAGGAGAACGCGGAGATCACCAGGGAGATTCTGCGGGGACGGAAGGGACCCAAGCGGGACATCGTCTGCATGAACGCGGCGCCGGCCTTCGTGGCCTGCGGCAAGGCCAAGACCCTACGGGAAGGGGTGGAGCTGGCCGGGAAGGTCATCAACGGCGGGGCGGCCTTTGAAAAGCTGGAGCGGCTCATCGCGTTCACAAATAGGCGTGACACGTGATAGGTGACGCGTGACGAGTAAAGAAGGGACATACAGCGGCGATCTACGCGCTGACTTCCTGTCACGTGTCACGCGTCACGCGTCACGGTTCCAATGATGATCCTGGATCGGATTCTGGAGCACAAGAGGGCGGAGCTGCGGCACAAGCAGAGCCGCGGCTACCTGGCCGAGCTCAAGGCCCGGATCAGGGACCGGGCAGTGCCGCGCGGCTTCGAAGCGGCGCTCCGGGCGACCCGTCCGCCGGCCAGCCCCTCCCTCATCGCCGAGGTCAAGAAGGCCTCCCCCAGTCTCGGCCTGCTCCGCCCTGAGTTCAAGGACCGTTTCGAGCCGGTGAAGATCGCCGAACAGTACAAGGAACACGGAGCCTCGGCCGTCTCCGTGCTGACCGACGAGACCTTCTTCCAGGGGAGCTTGGAATATCTCAGGACGATCAAGGATCAGGTCGGGCTGCCCGCCCTGAACAAGGAGTTCATGGTCGGGGAGGTGCAGTTCTACGAGGCGCGGGCCTACGGGGCCGATGCGGTGCTCCTGATCGTGGCCGCGCTTGAGCGGAGGCAGTTGATTGACTTCTTCGCCCTCGCCCAGGAATTGAGGCTGGACGTCCTGATCGAGACGCACCGTGAGAAGGAGCTGGACACGGTCCTGGAATGGCTGCCGGACGCGCGGCTGATCGGGATCAACAACCGGGACCTGAAGACCTTTGCGACTGACCTGGGCGTGACCGAGCGGCTGGCGAAGCGCGTCCCCTCCGGCAAGCTGATCGTGTCCGAGAGCGGCATCCACAAGCGCGACGACGTGAAGCGGCTCCTGGACGCCGGCGTCCACGCGATGCTGGTCGGGGAGTCGCTGATCAAGGCCGAGGACACGGGCGCGAAGATCAAGGAGTTGCTGGGAAAAGGTGAACCCCCCGAAAGATGATCCTCGGCGTTGACCATGTGCTGATCGCGGTGGAGGATTTGGAGAAGGCGATGGAGGTCTATCGCCGGCTGGGGTTTCAGGTCCTTCGCGGCGGGGAGCATCCTTCCGTCGGGACGCACAATGCGCTGGTTCCGCTGGCGGACGGAAGCTATTTGGAGCTGATCGGGGTCAAGAAGCCGGAGCTGGCCCGGGAGTTTCCGTTCGGCAGACAGGTGCTGGAGGCCTTGGCGCGGCCGAACCGGCTCGCCGGGTTTGTCCTGGAAGTCACGGACTATCACGGCGACGTCCAGGCGATCAGGGAGCGCGGGCTGGCGATCGCCAAAGCGCCTCCGGGCGGCCGAGTCCGGCCAGACGGGCAGCAGGTCTCCTGGCGGACGGCCCATCCGGAAAGCGCGACGCTGCCGTTTCTGATTCAAGATGCCACGCCGCGCGAGCTCCGTGTCCCGCCTCCGACTGAGGGCCTCGGCCGTTCAACGAAGATCGGCTGGGTGGCAGTCGGGGCGGCGGATCTCCAGCCGGCCATCACGGCCTATACCCAGCTCCTTGGAGAGCGGCCGGTGGAAAGCCGATTTCTGCTCCAACGGGGGGCGATCCATCTCTCCCAGAGCTTTTCCGGCGACGGGGTGCAGATGGTGACGTTGCTCGCCGAGGATCTGGCGCGTCTCGCAGGCGAATGGCAAGCTCAGGCCATTCCCTTTTATGACGAGGGCCTCCGCGGGAGCGGGCGGGTGCTGGTTCCGCGGGACACGGGCGGGGCGCGACTCAGCTTCTGCCAGGCCCGCTAGAGCGGTATCGAGGCAAGAGGGTGGACAGGAGAGAGACCTACACGCCCGGGTACAGCGACATCGCCGTCCGGTACATGCAGCGGCGGTATGCGGCCCGGGACGCCGCGTTCCTGCTCCCGTGTCTCAAGCCGGGGATGAGGCTGCTCGATTGCGGCTGCGGACCGGGCACGATCACGGTCGGGCTGGCCGAGGCGGTCGCGCCTGGCGAGGTGGTGGGAGTGGACATCGAGGAGAGTCAACTCGCCGCAGCCAGGCAAGTGGCCAAGGCCAAGGGGCTGGGCAACCTCCGGTTCGAAACAGCCAGCGTCTACAAGCTGCCCTTTCCGGACCGGTCCTTCGACGCGGTCCATTCCCACGCCCTCTTCGAGCATCTGGGCGACCCTCTGGCTGCCGCAAAGGAATTGCGCCGGGTCTTGAAGCCCGGCGGCATCGTCGGGATCGCCACCCCAGATTGGAGCGGGAACCTCATGGCGCCCAGGGATCCGGCCATGGAAAAGGCGATCGAGGCCTACCGGCAGCTCCAGCGGAAGAACGGCGGCAATCCGTTCATGGGGAGGGAGCTCGGCAAGCTGCTGAAGGAAGCTGGCTTTGCCCGGATCAGCCTGTCCGCCATGTATGATTGTTACGAGACGATGGAGGCGATCACCGAGCTGCTCGCCCAGCGGCTGGAGGCCGAGCGGAGCCGGGTGCCGGACGTGGAGCGACACTGTCGGGCCATGAGGGAATGGGCGAAGCAGCCGGACGCCCTGTTCGCCCAGAGCTTCGTGGAGGCCATCGGCTACGCGGACTCATGAGCGTCGTCAAGGTCAAGATCTGCGGGATCACGAACCGGGAGGACGCAAGGGCCGCGGTTGAGGCTGGCGCCGATGCCCTGGGGTTCATTTTCCATCGGGAGAGCCCCCGGTACGTGGAAGCCGATGTCGTCTGCCGGATCGTGGCCGGGCTGCCGCCATTCGTCCTGCCGGTCGGGGTCTTCGTGAACGAGGACCTCAAGAAGGTTCGCGACCTCATGGATGGTTGCGGGCTGGCCCTGGCCCAGTTGCACGGAGAGGAGACCTCGGCCTACTGCGAATCCCTGGGCCGGCCGGTCATGAAGGGCCTGAGACTTCGCGACCGGGGGAGCCTGCTCGCTCTCGCGGAATACAAGGGCCGCGCGCTTGTCCGGGCCTTCGTCGTGGACGCCTTCTCCCAGGCCGCCTACGGGGGGACCGGGCAGGTGGCTGACTGGAACCTGGCCGCGGAAGTTGCGCGGAGCGCGCCGGTCCTGCTGGCCGGCGGACTCACCGCTCAGAACGTAGGAGAGGCGATCAGGCAAGTCCGGCCCTACGGGGTGGACGTGAGCAGCGGGGTGGAGGCCAGCCCGGGCAGGAAGGATCCGGCCAGGATCGCGGCGTTCATCCAGGCGGTAAAACTTGCGTCCACCTGACCGCGGGTCTATACTGCGCCTACACTTTCAGGCCTTTTTCTAAGGTATCCTCCCGATGCACGCCTTGCCGGACAATCGAGGCCGTTTCGGCCAGTACGGCGGTCGCTACGTGCCCGAAACGCTCATGCCGGCCCTCCTGGAGCTGGAGGAGGCCTACCTCGCCACCCGTCGGGACCGGAAATTCCAAGCCGAGCTGGCCCATTACCTGAAACTCTACGTCGGCCGGCCCACGCCCCTCTATTTCGCCGAGCGGCTGACCAGGCGTCTGGGCGGCGCGAAGATCTACCTGAAGCGGGAGGACCTCTGCCACACCGGCGCCCACAAGATCAACAACACGATCGGGCAGGGGCTCCTGACCAGGCGGATGCACAAGGAGCGCGTGATCGCCGAGACCGGCGCCGGCCAGCACGGGGTCGCCGTGGCCACCGTGGCGGCCCTGTTCGGCCTGACCTGCGAAGTCTACATGGGCACGGAGGACATGCAGCGGCAGGCGCTGAACGTCTTCCGGATGCGGCTGCTCGGCGCGACCGTGACCGGCGTGGACGCGGGGAGCCGCACGCTCAAAGACGCGATCAGCGAAGCCATGCGCGACTGGACCACGAACGTCCGCACGACCCACTACATCCTCGGGTCCGTCCTGGGCGCCCATCCCTATCCGATGATGATCCGCGACTTCCAATCCGTGATCGGGAAGGAGGCCCGGATGCAGATCCTGGCCGCCGAGGGCCGGCTGCCGGACTATCTCGTCGCCTGCGTCGGGGGCGGGAGCAACTCGATCGGGCTGTTTTATCCTTTCCTCAAGGACCGGCGCGTGAAGATGGTCGGGGTGGAGGCGGGCGGGACGGGGATCGAGAGCGGGAAACACGCGGCCCGGTTCGCCACGGGCCGGCCCGGAGTCCTGCAGGGCACCATGACCTACCTGTTGCAGGACGACGACGGGCAGATCAACCTGACCCATTCCGTCTCGGCCGGGCTGGACTATGCGGCGGTGGGACCGGAGCACAGCTTCTATCGGGACGCCGGCCGCATCCAGTACACCTGGGCGACCGACGAGGAGGCGCTGGCGGCCTTCGACCTGCTGGCCAGGGAGGAGGGGATCGTGCCGGCGCTGGAGAGCGCCCACGCGGTGGCGGAAGCCGTCAAGCTGGCGCCCAGGCTCAGGAAGAGTCAGGTCGTCATCGTGAACCTCTCCGGCCGCGGCGACAAGGACGTGCAGCAGGTGGCCCGCATTCGCGGCGTCACCCTATAAGGACGTGACAGGTGACACGTGACAGGTGTAAAGCAAAAAAAATCTACGCCCCGTGACTCCCAGAACTCGTCACGCGTCGTGGATCACGCGTCACGTGAGCCGAACCGCTTAGAGAAAAAGTTCGGCGAACTGCGGGCCAAGGGCGAGAAGGCCCTGATCGCCTACGTCATGGCGGGCGATCCGTCGCTCCAGGAGACGGAGACGCTCGTCCTGGCGCTGGAGCAGGCCGGGGCGGACATCATCGAGCTGGGCGTGCCCTTCTCCGATCCGATCGCCGACGGGCCGGTGATCCAGAAGGCCGCCGAGCGGGCGTTGCGCGGCGGCGCCTCGCTGCGCCGGATCCTGGAGACGGTGGCGGGGCTCCGCTCCCGAACCCAGGTCCCGCTGGTCCTCATGGCCTACTACAACACGATTCGCGCCATGGGAGAAGCCGCGTTCTGCCAGAAAGCGGCCGAAGCCGGCGTGGACGGGCTCGTCGTGCCGGACATGCCGCCGGAGGAGGCGGGCGAGTTGGAGCCGGCCGCCTCCCGGACCGGACTTCGTCTCGTCTTTCTGCTGGCTCCGACCAGCACGGCGGCCCGCCGGACCCTGGTGGCCCGCCGGTCGAAGGGCTTCGTCTATTACGTCTCGCTGACCGGCATCACCGGCGCCAAGCTTACCGACGTGGAGGACGTCCGGCGGAACGTGGAGAAGATCCGGAAGGTGAGCGGGGTGCCGATCGCGGTCGGGTTCGGGATCGCCACCCCGCAGGATGCGGCGCGGGTCGCCGGCATTGCCGACGGCGTCATCGTGGGCAGCGCGATCGTGCGGCAGATCGGCGACCATCAGCACGACCCAGGGCTGCCCGGTCGGGTCGGCGACTTCGTGCGGACGCTCAAGGCCGCCGTTGCCGCCTCGCCGTCGCCCGCCGGCGCCTAGGAGCAGGAGCAGCCCGATGGCAGCACCCAAGCGGGCGTCCCCGAAGCGAGCGAACGGTCGGAACGGGCCCGTCGAGGGGCGCCGCGCCAGACCTCCCGTCTCGGTTTCCGCGAAGCCACGCGCCGGCTCCGGGGCCTCTGCGTCCGTCGCGCTTCCCCAAGACACTCTTCCCCAGGTCCCCCAGCAGCTTCGGGAACAGCTCCTCGAAACCATCAGCGCGTCGGTCGAAAGCGGCCGCTCGCCGGAAGAGGTCGCCTCGGCCTGCCTGCGCGTGCTGCTCGAGCTGAGCGAGGCCCAGGGGGCGGCGGTCTATCTCCGGGACGAGGTGACCAAGGAGATGCGCTGCGTCGCCGTCCAGGGGGAGCCGGTCGGGAGCAACGAGGACGAACGGGTCAGGCTGATCCGGCAGGTCATGCAGGACGGCCGGGTGACGACCGAGGGGGACATCCTGGTCTGTCCGCTGAGCCGTGCCCAGCACCTCGAAGGGGTGCTGCTCGTAGCGGGCCTGCCGGTCGAAAAGCGGAGCGGGAACGGGGTCGGGGACCTGATGGACTTCGTCGCCGCCCGGCTGGCGGTCGGGCTGGACCACAGCCGGCTGGCGCAGAAGTACGCGCAGAAGATCGTCCGGATCAGGCATTTGGAGGAGGTCAGCGAGATCCTCAACTCCTCGATGGACGCGCAGGAGGCGCTCCTGCGGGCGGTGACCGCGGCCATCAATCTGGTCGAGGCGGAGGCCGGGGCCCTGTTGCTGGTGGACGAAAGGACCGGGGCCCTCACCTTTGCCGCAGCCGTGGGGGAGAAGGGCGAGCTGCTGAAGAACGTCAGGCTCAAGCCGGGCGAGGGCATCGCCGGGCTCGTGACCAAGTCCGGCCAGCCGCTCCTCGTCAACGACGCCCAGCGCGACCCTCGGGTGGCCCACGAGGTGGACAGGCGAACCGGCTTCGTCACCAGAACGCTGCTGGCCGTGCCGGTGCTGGCCCACAGCAAGACACTGGGCGTGCTGGAGGCGGTCAACAAGCGGGGCGGCCGGCCCTTCAGCAACTGGGACCTGATCGAATTCGCCAGCCTGGCCAACCAGGTGGGGATCGCGCTCGAGAATTCCCGGCTGTTCCGCAAGCACCAGGAAAAGATCGCGAGGCTGCAGACGCTGCAGGAGATCAGCGGGCTGCTCAACTCCACGCTCAACCAGGCGGAGATTCGCAAGCGCGCGATCGAGGCCGCGACGATCCTGATGGAGGCCGAGGCCGGCTCCATGCTGTTGCTGGACGAGAAGGCCAACGAACTCTATTTCGAAGTCGCGCTGGGCGAGAAGGGCGAGGGGGTGCGCCAGATCCGCCTGAAGGTGGGGCAGGGCATCGCCGGGCACGTTGCGCAGACCGGTCGGCCGGAGATCATCAACGACTGTTACAGCGATCCGCGCTTCAACCGCGAGGCGGACAAGAAAAGCGGCTTCAGAACCAGGAACATGGTTTGCGTGCCGGTCAAGGCGCGAGACAAGCTGCTCGGGGTCCTGCAGGCCATCAACAAGAAGGACGCCGGCCTGTTCAGCGAGGAGGACCTGCAAATCTTCGTCAGCTTGGGGCACCAGGTCGGCATCGCGATCGAGAACGCGAACCTGTACGCGGAGATCAGCAACCTGTTCGAGGGGTTCATCTCCGCGAGCGTGCTCGCGATTGAAAGCCGGGACCCGACCACCAGCGGTCACAGCGGGCGCGTGGCGACCCTGACCTGCGGGCTCGCCGAGATGGTGGACCGGCTCGATCACGGTCCCTACGCCGGGGTCACCTTCGACTACGACCAGATGAAGGAGCTGCGGTACGCGGCCGTCCTGCACGATTTCGGCAAGGTCGGCGTGCGCGAGCACGTGCTGGTCAAGGCGGACAAGCTGATGCCCGGCGACCTCGCGCTGTTGAAGTCCCGCTTCGACTACATCAAGCGGACGCTCGAGGTGCAGGCGCTGAAGTGGAAGGTGGAGATCCTGATGTCAGGGGATCGCAACGCCACCGCCGCCATGCTGGCCGAGGTGGACGAGGACCTGGCCCGGCAGATCGCCGAGACGGACGGGATCCTGGAGTTCCTCCTGAAGTGCAACAAGCCGACGGTCCTGCCCCAGGGAGGGTTCGAGCGGCTCCACGACATCGCCCACATGAGCTACAACTACTTCGGCGAGCCGCGGCCCTACCTGAACCCGCAGGAGGTGATCACGCTCTCGATTCCCAGGGGGAGCCTCACAGCGGAGGAGCGGCTCGAGATCGAGAGCCACGTGACCCACACCTACCGGTTCCTCTCCACGATTCCCTGGACCAAGTCCTTGAAGAACGTGCCGCTCATCGCCTACGGCCACCATGAGAAGCTCGACGGGAGCGGCTATCCGCGGCAGGTCCCCGGCGACGTCATCCCGGTCCAGACTCGGATGATGACGATCAGCGACATCTACGATGCCCTGACCGCCGCCGACCGGCCCTACAAGGCGGCCGTGCCGATCGCCAAGGCCCTGGACATCCTGCAGGACGAAGTCAAGCATGGCAAGGTGGATGCCGACCTCCTGCAGGTCTTCGTCGAGAGTAAGGTCTACCTCCGCGTCCACCACTCCTCCTGAAGTTCCCGCTCCGTCCCGCACGTTCCGCGTGAGAACCGGGGGCGCGTTCAGGCCCGCGTGCGACGCCGTCCGCTGTTCAGAAGGTCGCGTCCAGCGAGAACGAGGCGAGCCCCTGGCGGAAACGGAAGTCGTAGCCGGCGCCGATGTCGAGGGAAAATGCACCGACTTTCGGTCCGAATCCCGCGGTCGGCATGACGACGGATTTGAGGAGAGTCTTGTCCTGCGAAGGTGCGGAAGAAGGCCCGGCGGTCAAGTCGGCGGAAGCGTCCTAATGCCCGCAAGCGGAAACGAATTGGCGGAAGGCGCTACCGGCCGGCGATTTGGCCGTCCTCCATGTGGAGGATGCGGTCGGCTTGGGCGGAGAGCTTGTCGTTGTGGGTGACGATGACGAAGGTGATGCCGCGCTCGCGGTTCAGCTTGTGCAGGAGCCCGAAGAGCGCCTCGCCCGTGTGGGTGTCCAGGTTCCCGGTCGGCTCGTCGGCCAGCACGAGATCCGGCCGCTGCATCAGCGCGCGGGCCACCGCCACCCGCTGCTGTTCCCCGCCGGACAGCTCCCCGGGCTTGTGGTGCAGACGATGCTCCAGACCGACGTCCTTGAGCAGCGCCGTGGCGTCGGCCAGCGCCTGCGCCCGGGACTGGTTCTGGATGAAGGCGGGCAGGACCGCATTCTCCAGCGCGGTGAATTCCGGCAGCAGGTGGTGGAACTGGAAGACGAAGCCGACCCGGCGATTGCGGAACGCAGCCTGCTCGTCATCCGACAGGCGGAACAGGTTCTGCCCCTCGAACAGGACGGTGCCGCTGGTCGGGCGGTCCAGGGTCCCGATGATCTGAAGCAGGGTGCTCTTGCCGGCTCCGGAGGCCCCGACGATCGCCAGCATTTCGCCGCGCGCGATGTCGAAGCGGACGCCGCGCAGGGCCGTGACTTCTTGCCCCCCCATCGGAAAGGACTTGCGCAGGTCCACGACCTGGACCATGGGCTTATCGGTCATGGCGTGAAAGGGGAAACGTAAAACGTGAGACGCGAGACGTGAAAAATGGCAGATCGTCTTACGTTCGTTGCGTTGCGATTCACTGTTTGTCCTTCACCGTTCACGGGTCCGGTCACTCGTAACGGAGGGCGGCGGCCGGATCCAGCTTGGCCGCCTGCCAGGACGGGTAGAGGGTGGCGGCGAAGCTGATCAGGACGGCCGAGAACGAGACCAGGAAGACGTCGAGGGCCGTCACGTGGACCGGAATGCGGGAGATGTAATAGACCGTCGGATCGAAGGTCCAGTAGTTCTGGATCAGCCAGAGGAAGGTGTAGCCGAGCGGGATGCCGATGACGGTGCCGGTGAGCCCGATCACGAGCCCGTTCAGCATGAAGATGCGCATGATGGCCCGCCTGGTGGCACCCATGGCCTTAAGGATCGCGATCTCGCGCTGCTTCTCGGTCACGATCATGGTCAGCGTGCTGACGATGTTGAAGGAGGCCACGACCGTGATGAGGACCAGCAGGAGGAACATCATGGTCTTCTCCAGCTTGAGGGCCGAGAAGAGGTTCCGGTTCAACTGCATCCAGTCCCGCGCCCAGTAGGGGAAGCCGAGGGTCGCCTCGATGTCCTTGGCGATCTGGGCCGCCTGGAAGATGTCGCCGACCTTCACTTCGATCCCCGTCACGGTATTGCCCATGTTGAAAAACTTCTGGGCTTCCGGGATCGAGATGTAGGCCAGGGACGAGTCGTACTCGTACATCCCGGATTCGAACACCGCCACGACCTTGAACGTGCGGATCTTGGGCGTCATGGCCAGGGTGCCGATCGCGCTAGACGGCCCGACCGGGGAGACGACGTTGAGCTGGTCGCCGACGAAGGCACCCAGCCGGAGCGAGAGCTCCTTGCCGAGCACGATGCCGGGATGCGCCGGTTCGGGCTGCGTTCCCGGCTCTCCGCCGGCCTGCGGGGCCAGATCGGCCAGCCGGCCGCTCCGGATGTTCTTCGCCAGTTCGGTGACCCGCGCCTCCCGCTCCGGATCGATGCCCCGCAGCACGATCCCCTGCACGGCGGACTGGGAGGTGAGGAGCACCTGCCGGAAAACGAACGGGGTGGCGGCCATGACGCGCGGGACCTGCTCCACGCGCGTCACGAGCTGGTCGTAGTCGGGGATGCCCTCGCGCGTCCGGTCGTGGATCACGATGTGGGAAGTCGTGCCCAGGATCTTGGCCTGCAGGTCCTCCTTGAAGCCGGTCATGATGCCGAGCGTGCCGATCAGCGCGGCGACCCCGAGCGTGATGCCGGCCACGGAGACGACGGTGTTGAGCGAGATCGTGCGATGGCGGCGCTTGGCCCGCAAGTAACGGAGGCCGACGAAGATCTCGTAGGGCAGCGGCACCGTCACCTCTCCGGACGCAGGTGGGGGAACAGGATCACGTCGCGGATGGACGCCTGGTTCGTGAACAGCATGACGAGCCGGTCAATGCCGATCCCTTCGCCCGCGGTCGGCGGCATGCCGTATTCGAGCGCGCGCAGGAAGTCCTCGTCCAGGTGGTGGGCCTCCTCGTCGCCGGCGGCGCGCTGCGCCGCCTGGGTCTCGAACCGGCGACGCTGGTCGAGCGGATCGTTCAACTCGGAGAAGGCGTTGGCGATCTCCCGTCCGGAGATGTACAGCTCGAACCGGTCCGTGAGGGACGGGTCCGAGTCCTTCCGTCGGGCGAGCGGCGAGAGCTCGATCGGATAGTCGGTGATGAACGTCGGCTGGATCAATTGCGGCTCGACGGTCTCCTCGAAGATCTCGTTCAGGATCGCCGCCAGCTCGGCCGTTCCGTCCACCTCCACGCCGAGCTTCTTGGCCACGGCCAGCGCGGCCTGGCGGTCGCGCAGCACCGACTCGTCCAGCTTGTTGACCTCCAGGATCGCCTGGCGATAGGACCAGCGCCGCCAGGGAGAAGCCAGGTTGATCTCCCGGCCCTGATACTCGACCGTTGTGCTGCCGATCACCTCGCGCGCCAGCCGCGAGACGAGCTCCTCGGTCAGCGCCATGAGATCGGTGTAGTCCGCATAGGCGACGTAGAACTCCAGCATCGTGAACTCGGGGTTGTGGATGGTGGAGATGCCCTCGTTCCGGAAGTTGCGGTTGATCTCGAACACGCGGGGAAAGCCGCCCACGATGAGCCGCTTGAGGTACAGCTCCGGCGCGATCCGGAGGTACAGGTCCACGTCGAGCGCGTTGTGATGGGTGACGAAAGGCCGGGCCGTCGCGCCGCCCGGGATCGGCTGCATCATCGGGGTCTCCACCTCCAGAAACCCCTTCTCGACGAGGAAGGAGCGGATGCCGGCGATGATCCGGCTCCTGGCGGAGAAGATCTCCTGCACCGACGGGTTGGCGATCAGGTCCACGTACCGCTGGCGGTAGCGGGTCTCCACGTCCGTCAGCCCGTGCCACTTCTCCGGCAGGGGGCGGAGCGCTTTGCTGAGGAAGGTCAGCTCCCGCACCTCGACCGTGAGCTCGTTCGTCTTGGTCCGGAACAACGCACCGCTCACGCCGATCCAATCGCCCAAGTCCAGCTCCTCGCAGATCCTGAAGCCCCGCTCGGAGAGCAGGTCCTTCTTGAGATAGACCTGGAGCCGGTCCGCTCCGTCCTGGAGGACCGCGAAGGCCGCCTTGCCGAACCGGCGCAGGGCCACGATGCGACCGGCCAATTGGCAAGGGACCTTCTCCTGATCGAGGGCTTCCTTGGGCTTCTCTCCGTGGAGCCGGAGCAGGTCTCCGGCCCGGTCCTTCACCTCGAACCGGGTCCCGTGGGGCTGGACGCCGAGGCTGCGGAGCGTCTCCAGCTTCTTGATGCGCTGCTGCCGCTGGTCGTTCAGTTCATCCATACGCTTCGCACAGGTACGAGGCGCGAGGTTCGAGGCTAGAGGGCTTTTCCCGTGGTTTCTTTTCCCGTGCCCCGCGCCCCGCGCCCCGCGCCCATCTGTCTTTTGAGATATGCTTCGATGAACTCGTCCAGCTCGCCGTCCATGACCGAACCGATGTCGCCCACCTCGTGATCCGTCCGGTGGTCCTTGACCATCTGGTAGGGCTGGAACACGTAGGAGCGGATCTGGCTGCCGAAGCCGATCTCCTTCTTCTCGCCCACGATGGACTGGAACTGGGCCTCCTTCTTCTGCTGCTCCAGCTCGTACAGACGGGCCTTCAGGATCTTCATGGCGCCGTTCCGATTCTGAAGCTGCGACCGCTCGTTCTGGCACTGGACCACGATCCCGGTCGGCAGGTGCGTGATGCGGATGGCGGTCTCCACCTTGTTCACGTTCTGCCCGCCGGCCCCCCCGGAGCGGAAGGTGTCGATCCTCAGGTCCTTCTCGTCAACGACGATGTCCACGTCCTCCGCGAGCTCGGGATACACGAAGACCGAGGCGAAAGACGTGTGGCGCCGCTTGTTCGCGTCGAACGGCGAGATCCGGACCAGACGGTGCACGCCGGCCTCGGCTTTCAGGTAGCCGTAGCTGTAAGGACCAGTGATGGACAAGGTCGCGCTCTTGACGCCGGCCTCGTCGCCCGGCTGCAGGTCCAGGGTCTCCACCTTGAAACCCTTGCGCTCGGCCCACCGGACGTACATCCGCAGGAGCATCTGGGCCCAGTCCTGGGACTCGGTGCCGCCGGCGCCTGGATGGATGGCGAGGATCGCGTTGCTCGGGTCGTGCTCGCCGGAGAGAAGCAGCTCGACGCGAAGCTGGTGGACCGACGTTTCGAACCGGCCCAGCTCGGCGGTCAGCTCGGCTTCCAGCGCCGCATCCTGGCCCTCCTCGGCCAGCTCCAGCATGGCCCGGAGATCCCCGTGCTGACGTTCGATCTCGGACCAGCGGCGGATTTCCCGCTCGAGGGAGGCCTTTTTCCGGCTGACGCGGGCGGCGGCCTGCGGGTTCTTCCAGAAGTCGGGCTGCCCGGTTTCCCGTTCCAGATCCTGGAGCTCCGAATTCAAGCGGGGGAGGTCAAAGATGCCCCCGCAGCTCGCTGACCTGTTCTCCGATCGTCTTCAACCTGGCGCGCAATTCGTCGAGCATGATTTCTCCACTCGCCTCTAGCCCCTCGCCCCTTGCCCCCGTCGCCGCGAAGCGGCGACGGCTAAAAGTCCGGTGATTATAGCACAGGCGTACGCAAAGGCATCACCGTACCTGGTGTAGAAGGTCACGGTCTGGTCCAGCGGGATTCGGCCGGTGACCGCCGCCTCCTCGAAGATCGGCGTCGCCTGGATGATGCGTCCCTGCGGGTCGATGAACCCGGAGACGCCGGTGTTGGCGGCTCGGGCGAAGGCCCGGCGGTTCTCCACGGCCCGGAGCACGACCATGCCGAAATGCTGGTACGGGGCTGCGGAGCGGCCGAACCAGGCGTCGTTGGTGATCGTCACCATGAACTCGGCGCCGCGCTCGGCGAACTCGCGCACGAGGTTGGGAAAGATGACCTCGTAGCAGATTACGACCCCGAACTTCGGGACCGGGCCGCGGGCCTGACCCGGTTGGTGGGCTTCCCGGCCCGGGGCTTCCAGAATCGTGGCGACGGTCCCCGCCTCGAAGTCTCCGATCCCCTCGACCAGCTTGTCGAGGAAGAACAAAACGGAGGAGTGCAGGGGAATGTACTCGCCGAACGGGACGAGATGCTGTTTGTCGTAGCGGCCGAGGATCGTCCCGTCCGTCGCATGGAGGAAGGCGCTGTTCAGAAGAAAGATCCGGCCGTCCCGATGGTACCGCAAGGCCGGGCTGCCGAAGAGGAGCGGAGCGCCCTGTGCGCGCACGAGCGAGGCGACCTCCTCCCTGTACCGGGGCTCCCGTTCGAAGAGAAACGGGGTGGCCGCCTCCGGCCAGACGATCAGGTCGCTCCCTGCGGCAGCCTGCCGGGTGAGGCGGGCGTAGCGGTCCAGCGTCTCGCGGCGGTAGGCCTCGTCCCACTTGTGGGCCTGGTCAATGTTGGCCTGGACCAGGCCGATGCCGACGGTGCGGTCCGATGATGCCGGCTGGCCCGCAAGCCTGTCCTGGCCGTACCAGACCGTCACGGCCAGTCCGGCGACCGCCGCCGCCGGCACGATCCAGGGGAAGGGATGGGCAGCCTGGCCTCGGAGTCGCCCGGCGAGCCAGACGGCCGCGTCGGCCAGTGCGACGTTCGCGAGGACGAGCAGGAACGAGATCCCGTAGACTCCCGTGTGGTCCGCGATCTGGATCACGGGAAGCCACCGATACTGGGAGTAGCCCAGCAGCGCCCAGGGCAGCCCGGAGAGCAGGTGCGTGCGGAGGAGCTCCAACGCAACCCAGAGGAAAGGGGCGCCGAGGAGCGCCAGGTGAGGCAGCGAGCGACGCAACCAGGCGAGCCCCCAGGCATAGACCGCCACGTACAGGCCGAGATAGGTGGCCAGCAACAGCATGACCGCGTAACTGATCGCCACCGGCACCTTGCCGTAGAGGTGCATGGCCGTCACGACCCAGGCCATGATGCCGACCGAGCCGACCGTCCCGGCCAGCCAGCCGAGCCAGAACGAGCGGCGGGGACCGGTTTCGGGAAAGGCGAGCAGGGCCAGGTGGAGCGGAAGCAGGACGAGCCAGGCCAGCCAGCCGAGATCGAAGTCCGGAAAGCAGAGCGGAGAGAGGAGGCCGGTGAGGGCTGCAAGGGCGAGCTGGAGCTTGGTCATACGAGGCTGGGGCATCGGCGGCGTACCTTATCGGAACCGGTGCGGGAGTTGCAAGGCTGGCGGTTTTGTGATCGTTCGGCTATGCTAGCACCCGGCTTTCAGCGACCAGCGATCAGCTTGTGGGGGAAGGTGAGCGCTAAAGTCTGGAGATTCGGTCTCGTGCTCTGGGTTGTCCTGCTGGGCAGCGGTCAGGCGTGGGCGGAAGAGGAGTCCGTTCCGCTGGGGATCGCGACCAAGCTCGCGCGGGGGGCCGCCAACTTCGCGACCGGCTGGGCGGAGCTTCCCAAGCAGATCTACGTCGTGGGACGGAACGAGGGCTGGCTGGCCGGCACGCTCCGCGGCCCGGTCGACGGACTCGGGATGTTCGTCGCCCGCACCGTGGCCGGCATGTACGAGGTGCTGACGTTCCCCATCCCGATCCCGGCCCGCTACCAGCCGATGATCAAGCCGGACTTCGTCTGGGAGGCGGAGCCGGTCGAGGGCAAGGCGACCCAGGTCGGGGCGGCCGGGCAGGAGCCCGCGACCGGAGCCGCGCCATAGCCTCTTAGCGTTTGAGCAGCAGCAGGACGCCGGCGGCGATCGCCAGGACGGGCAGAATGATGGTGCTGAACGGAATCGGGATGCCGATCAAACTGATGAGCCCCGATGCGATGAGCCAGATGCCGAGCAGGAGCGTGCCGAGGTTCTTCATCGCGACCTCCAGTGTAAGGCGGTGAGGGGCGGCGCCGGCGAGGGAGCGGCCGGTTGGCTAGGTATAGGCTTCTACATTCGTATTGTCAAACAGTCGGCCAAGGCCCGGGTCTGGCCGATCTTGTTTGCCTCTTTGGCGCGATGGTATGATCCGATCATCCCCCTGAAGGAGCGGAACGATGCCGAACGTGACCTTGCTCTACTCACGGACCTGCGGGGCCTGTCCGTCGGCCAAGAGTCTGTGGAAAGAGCTCCGGGTGAAATACAGCTTCAACTATCGTGAAGTGGACATCGGCTCCCCGGACGGGCAGGAACTCGCCGAGCGGCATTCGATCCGTGCGGTCCCGGCGACGCTCATCGACGGCCGGCTGACCTTCATCGGCGTGCCCAGCCGCCAGAGCGCCGAGAAGGCGCTGCAACTCAAGATGCGGCCGCGCGACACATAAGTGAAACGCCGCTCGTGAGGCGGCCTCGTGGAGCGTGAAGCGTCCGAATCCGAAAAGAGCCATGCTTCGCGAACGACGCTTCGCGAGCAACGAGAGACGATCCCATGTCCCCCGACGACGATCTCGATATCGAGCTTCCGCTGCTGCCCGCCGTTGACAAGGGCCCGCCGCCTGACTGTCCCCTCTGCGGGGAGCCCATGTCGTTCGTGGACGGAGACTGGGCCTGCGTAGACTGCAACGGCGAGGTCCTGGGGCCGGAGACGGGTTAGCGGTGGGTGATTGGTGATGAGTGATGGGTGAGTGAGCCGGTGTGGACAGAGATCGAGTAGTTTCCTGTCTCTTACCCGTCACGCGTCACCGATCACTTATCACGGTGTCTGATGCTCCGGATCGTCACCGGGCCTTTCCAGCCTGACCTCGAACAGGCGCTCGCCGAAGAAATCGGGCAGTTTAAGCGCGACGACCCCTTCGCATCCCTCGCCGTCGTCGTTCCGTCTTCGTTGCTCCTGACTCGCCTCCGCGATCTCCTCGTCCTCGAACGTCGTCAGCCGCTCCTGAACGTCCACTTCCTGACCTTTCACCAGTTGGCCCTCCGCCTGTACGAAGAGCGGAGCCTGCGCGACGGGGGACGCGGCGTCTCCCGGCTTGAGGTCGTCCCGGATTTTTTCTTCGAGCAGTTGCTGGGCCACGTCGCCCGTCGCGGTCTGGACGGGACGGAGGCGCTCCGTCTCGCCGAGTTGGGGCCGGGGGCCTGGGCGGTCCTCTGGACGACCTTGCGGGACCTCAAGGACGCGATGGTGGATCCGGGCATCGCTATGCGCGGGGTGGGGGAAGGCCTGTTCGATACCGAGGAGGCTCCCAAGCTCCGGGCCCTGTTCACGCTCGACGCGGCTTTGAGGGAGGCGAGCCGCTCCTTGGGGGTCGGATCGGTTGACGATCTGGCCGCGGCCGTGACGCCCTGGGTGCCGGAATCCCGGTTCCTCGCCCGGTTCCGGCGCCTCTGTTACTACGGGTTCTACGACTTGACCCAGGTCCAGCTCTCGCTGTTCCAGACCGTCGCGGAAGCCGCGCCGGTGACGCTCTACTTCCCCCCGTGCGAGGGGGAGGCTTTTGTCTTCGCCAGGCGGTTCTACGATCGGCACGTCCAGCCGCTCGTTCGCTCCTCCGAACAGGTCCGTCGGTTGCCCGCCATGACGGCAACGGCCTGGCCTCCGGTACGGATCATGAGCGCCGTAGGGGCGGAGGACGAGTTGGCGCTCGCCTGCAAGGAGATTCTCACGCTGGTCGAGACGCACGGGTACCGGTTCGGCCAGATCGGCCTGGTGGCCAGGACCCTGGAGCCCTACCGGACGGCTCTCCGACGGTCGTTCGACCAGCACCGGATTCCTTTTACGACCACCGCGACGTGTCCGGCGATCCAGGAGCCGGCGGTCAAGGTGCTCCTGCAGTTGGCGGCCTTGCCGCTCGCCGGGTTCTATCGGTCGGCCGTGATGGATGTCTTGACGTCGCCTTTCTATCGAATGGAGGAGCGGGAAAAGAGACGAGGCTTCGTCCGGCCGGACCTTTGGAGGCTCGCGGTCCAGGCGCTGGGCATCACGCGCGGCGAGGAGGAGTGGCGCCGGCTGGCGTCGGCCGGGCGGATCGAGGTCTGGCCTGGAGCGGAGGACGAGCCCGAAGAGGAGCAGGGGAGGCCCGTCACGGTCGAGGCGCCCCATCTGCGTCTGCTCTGGCAGCTCGTCTCTCGGATGATCGAGGACTGCCGAGCCTTGCCCGCGGAAGGCGGGTTCGGCGACTTGACCGACGCCTTCATGGCCCTGGCGTCCAAGCATCTGACCGTTCCCGGATTCGACGGGGAGTCGGGGGTGGGAGAGGAGGAAGAAGAGCGGCTGGCGCCGCTCGGCTCCGTGATCCGCGACGCCTTGGCGCGGCTGCGGCAACTGGACCGGATCGGCGGGACGGTCACGTGGGAGGAGTGGGTGCGTCTGCTCGCGCGGACCATCGAGCAGGCGACCGTCACGGTCGGGTCCGAGAACCACGAGGGCGTGTTTGTGCTGGACGCCATGGCGGCGCGGGGCCTGCCGTTCCGGGCCCTGTTCCTGCTGGGGATGAACGAAAAGGTCTTTCCGCGCTTCATTCGCGAGGACGCCTTTCTCCGTGACCGGTCCCGTCTGGTGCTGGACGCGACCCTGGGCTACAAAATCGACCAGAAGCTGGCCGGATACGACGAAGAGCAACTCCTGTTCGCCCTTCTTCGGCAAGCGGCCTCCGACCGGCTCTACCTGCTCTACCAGCGAGCCGACGCGGAGGGCCGCCCGCTTGCCGTCTCGCCGTACCTGGATCCGTTTCAACTTCACCGAGCGGAAGGAGCGGAGTCCGAGCTGCGCCTGCCCCGGCGGTTGGCCGATCGTACGGCGCTGCCACAGTGGTCGCCGGCGCTCCTCACCCGCGAGGAATTGGCTCAGTGGCTGATCCTGAAGGGCGACGATCCGTCCAGGCTGCTGGAGACGATGGGGAGGGAGGGTCTCCTGTTCCGGAAGGGGCGAGAAGTCTTGGATGCCCTCGAAGGCGACGCGTCCGGGCTCGGACCTCATGACGGCCTCGTGGGCCGGCTCGATGCGTACTGGGAGCAGGTGATGGACAGGGGGCTGGCGCCGACTCCGCTGGAGCAGTACGCCCGCTGCCCGTTCCAGTATTGGGCCAGCCAGGTGCTCCGGCTCGAGCCGGCGCGGGAACAGCCGGGCGGCGAGCTCCCGCCCCGCGTGCTGGGGGAGCTCTGCCACGACTCGCTGCGAATCTGCTATCAACGGCTTTCGGCGACTGGCTGGCCGCAGGAGCCCCTTGCTTCGGACCCCGCTCGCGCGCTGGCTGCCTCGGCTGTGGAGCGGGCGTTTACGGCCTATGCGGCCGAACACGGCACCGGCTACGCGCTGCTCTGGCAACTGGCGCAAGACACAGTCGTCGGGTTGGTCCTGGCCGCGATCCAAGCGGACCAGGAAGAGGCTCGCTCCAGCGGATTCAGGCCGGTGGGGTTCGAGGTGGAAGGAGAGGGCCGGATTGAAGGGCTCGCGGCTCGCGGACCGCTCAAGATCCGCGGTCGGTTCGACCGGGTTGACCAGCGGCTCGTCCCCCCGGGGCTCAGGATCGTGGACTACAAGTATAAGCAGAGTCGTAAAATGAAGCCGGAAGACCGGGACCTGCTGGCGGCGGCCGTTCGCGGCTATCGCCTGCAGCCGCCCCTCTATACGCTCATGACCGTACCGGGGCAGGATCGAGCCGGAACCGCCGGCTCGGCCCGGCCGGAGCTCGTCGAGTTCATTTACCTGACACCCAGGCGAGAAACGCCGGTGGATCGTCGTTCGTTCGAGGCGGGAGCCTGGGACGGACCGGCCGGAAATCAGCTCAAGCGATCATTGAAGAATATAGCAGAAGGCATTGAGAAAGGATCGTTTTTCATCGTTCCAGATGGCTATTGCGATCACTGTGACTTCTCCGCTGCCTGCCGCCGTTTCCACGGGCCGACCTGGATGCGGGCCTACCGAGCCGATCCGGCCAGAGCCTTGCGTCAGCTTCGCAAGCAGAAGGTGGCGAAGAACGGTGACCAGTGACGGGTGACGAGTGGCGAATGACGAGTCACGAGAGAACGATTCCTGACGCCCAGGCCCGCCATCTCGCCGCGACGACATTCGATCGCAACGTCGTCGTAGTGGCTGGCGCCGGGACCGGCAAGACCACCTTGCTCGTGAACCGGCTCGTCCATCTGCTGATGCGCGAGCCTCGTCCGGCCCCCATCACCCAGGTGGTCGCGCTGACGTTTACGAACAAGGCAGCCACCGAGATGAAGGTGCGGCTCCGCGAGCGGCTGATGAGGCTCCTGACGCCAGACGGGGGCGAGGGGCAAGGGGGAGACCCGGGCGCCGTGAACGTGGCCGAGCTGCAGGAACGGTACGGCCTTTCTGCCGACCGGATCGCGGAGCGGGCCGGCGCGGCGCTCCGTGAATTGGAGAAGGCCCAGATCGGGACGTTGCACAGTTTCGCCGCCCACCTGCTGCGCCTCTATCCGATCGAAGGTGGGGTAGACCCCAACTTCCAGGAGGACGACGGACTCCGGTTCCAGGAGCACTTTTCGGCTCAGTGGGACCTGTGGCTGGACCGGGAGCTGGGCACTCAAGGCTCCGACCACGCCATTTGGCGCCGGGTGCTCGGATGGGTCGGGCTCGACCAGATTCGTGGTCTGGCTGAAGCCCTGTGCAGCGAACTGGTCCCGTTGGACGAGCTGGCCGAGCAGGTCCGCGACAGGCGGCTCACGCCGCCGATCCGCGCCTGGGTCTCGCACAAGCTGGCCCGAGCCACGGCGCTCCTGACCGCCCACGACCGTCCCAAGCCGCGCAAGGCCGAGTCCATGTTGGCTGCCGCACGGGACTTGTTCTCGCTGGTGCTGGAGGAGGGGATGGAGTGGGGCGAAAGGCTGGAGGCCGAGGCCAGGGATTGGCTGGAAAAGGAACTCGGATCCAGCCCGGCCGGGTGGAGCGAAGATGACTTTGCGGAATTGGACGGATTGATCGGGATCGCCCGCCGGCTTCTGGACGTGAATCACGGGTTGATGGGTGACCTGCTCTCGCTGCTCCTGCCGTTCGTCCGGCTGGTGCGCGTGCGGTTCCTGGCCGAGGGATGGATCTCCTTCGACGGCCTGCTCGCCCGGGCCCGAGCCCTGTTGCGCGACCATCCGACCGTCAGGGAGCGGCTGAAGGAGGAGTACCAGGCCGTGCTGGTGGACGAATTCCAGGACACCGATCCGGTGCAGTACGAAATCGTCCTCTACCTCTCGGAGCGTCCGGGCCGCTGCGCGTCCGCCTGGCGCGAGGTGGACCTGGCTCCGGGCAAGCTCTTCATCGTCGGCGATCCGAAGCAGTCCATCTACGCCTTCCGCCGCGCCGACATCGAGGCCTTCGAGCAGGTGGTGAACAAGATCGAGACGGCGGGCGGAGCCGTGTACCGCTTGGTCACCAACTTCCGCAGTCACGGGAAAGTCCTGGCGGTGGTCAACGGCGTCTTCGACCGCTTGCTCCGCTACAGGGAGAACGTCCAGCCGGAAAACGTGCCGCTGGCCGTGCGGCCGGACCGACGGGACATGACGGCTCATCCGGGCGTGGAGCTGCGACTGCTGCAGGCCAAGCCGGACGAGCAGGAGGAGTTCGACGCCGCGGCGGCGACCAGGCACGAGGCCGATGCGCTGGCTCGGTGGCTGAAGGAGGAACTGCTGGGACGCGAGACCCTGCTCGGCGCCAAGGGCCGGCCCGCGCCGCTCCAACCGGGGCACGTGGCGATCCTGTTCAGGAAGCTGACCCAGGCGCAGGACTATCTCGATGCGCTCCGCCGGCACGGCATTCCCTACGTGACCGACGGGGAGAAACATTTTTACCGACGGCAGGAGGTGATTGACCTGGTGAACCTGCTGCGCGTCGTGGAGAATCCGCATGACACGGTGGCGCTGGTCGGCCTGCTCCGGTCCCCTCTGGGCGGCCTGACCGATCGGGAGGTCTACGAGCTCTCCCGGAGGGAGGCGCTGGACTGCCGACTGGCCGCGCGATTGGCTGGCTGGGACAGTCCAGGTGCCGAGGCCGTGCGCCGGCTCTATGGCCGGCTGGAGGCCCTGTCGCGGACCCTGCCCCTCCGGTCTTTGCCGGAGGCGCTGGATCTCCTCTTCACGGAGCTCCCGGTGCTCGAGCTGGCGGCTGCATCGCTCCATGGAGAGCAGGCCGTGGCGAACCTGGCCAAGGTCCGCCAGATGGCGATCGAGCTGGCTGACCGGCCCCACCTGACCCTGACCGGGTTCGTTGATCTCATGATCTCCCGGCTGTCGGAGCAGCCGGAGGAGGCGGAAAGCGCGCTGGCCGAGGAGTCGCTGGAGGCGGTGCGCGTGCTCACCATTCACAAGGCCAAAGGCCTCGAGTTCCCCGTGGTGATCCTTCCCGGGCTCCATCATGGGGGCAACGTGGGACGGGACGGGCCTCCGGTCTCCCACGATTGGACGACCGGCCTGTTCGGATTGGCCGTCGGGGAACGGTGCAGCCTGGGCGCCGTCCTGGTCGGCGAGAAGCTCCGGGCTCGGGAGGAGGCGGAACGACGCCGGGTCTTCTACGTGGGCATGACGAGGGCGAAAGAGCGGCTCATCCTCTCCGGCGGCCTCCCGAAGCGTCCCACGCGAGGGTCGCTCCTGACCCTGCTCCGGGAAGCCGTTGACGGCGAGGTGGGTCAGGCTGGTCAGCAGACGGTCACGGTTGGACCGGCTTCCCTGCCGCAGACCGTGACGACGGCGCCTGGTCGGATTCCGCGGGGCCGGAAGCGGTTGAGACCGAGCCGCCGCACGGCTGGCCTGTGGACAGAGGTGGCCGGACTGTGGGAGAAGCGGGACCGAGCCTGGGTTGAAGCCCGCGAGACTCCCCGGCACCTGAGCCCATCCCGGCTCGTGCAGGAGCGAGAGGGGGAACCCCGACGGACAGGATCGGCTCCCGGCGGAGCGGAGGCGGCCCGTCTGATCGGGGTGTTGGCCCACCGAGTGCTGGAGGAATGGGACTTTGCGGCGGACCCCGGCCGGCTGAGCCATCTCGTGCGGGCTGTCGTCCGGCGGAGCAGCCAGCCGGGGCGGACGGACGACCTCGCGCGGCTCGAAGGCGAGCTGCAGACGTTGCTGGCGGCCTTTGCCGCGTCCGAGCCCTATGCCGAGCTGAAACGGGCTGAAATCCTGGCCCGCGAGGTGCCGTTTTGCATCCCGTGGGGTGAGGGCGGGCAGGTGATGGAGGGGGTCATGGATCTGGTCTACCGTCTTGACGGAAGGGTCTGGATCGCCGACTATAAAACCGACCGGGTCGAGCCGGACGAGCTGGCCGACCGCGCGGCCCGCTATGGTCCCCAGGCGGCGGTCTATCGGGCAGCCGTGGCTCGCTGCCTCGGGCTCGCGGACGTGGGCTTTCAGTTCATCTTTCTGCGGAACGGGGTCGCGGTACAAGTCTGAATCGGTGGAGGACGCTTATGCACAAGACACTGGTCATGCTGTTGCTCGGATTACTGGCGAGCGGGTGCGCGTCTGGCGGGATGTCTTCGGCCCAGACGCGGACGCTCAAGGCTCCCGCCGGGACGCAGGCGAAGGCCGCCGCATCGGTGGAGGAGGGGAACCGGTTCTTCGCGGCAAGCCAGTGGGAACAGGCCAAGACACAGTATGAGGCGGCCATCGCCGCACAACCGACGTTGGCGGAAGCCCACTACGACTTGGCGCTCACGCTCGAAATGTTGGGCGACGCGAAGGCGGCCCGCAAACATTACATCGAAGCGGCCAATCTCGCGCCCGGCCACAAGGTCATCTGGAGCTCGCCGCCGCTCCGCAAACACGACGTTCCGGGCGGCCCCTTCAAGCAGAAAGATTCCTTTTTGGACGCCAAGCCTCAATGATCGAGTCCCATGACGCGACGGCGCCGGACATTGGTGCTCAGCGCAGAGGAGTTTTCGAAGCTCGTGCAACAGGCTGTAGACGGGCTGCCGGAGGAGTATGCGCGGCTGCTCAAGAACGTGGCCGTGATGGTGGAGGAGGAGCCGCCGCGTGACGTGCTCGACGATCTGGGGCTCGAATCCGAAGACGATCTCTTGGGCCTCTACACGGGCACTGCGGTGGACGAGGAATCCTTTTTCTCGCCGGGGGGACAACTGCCGGCCCGCATCTCGATCTACCGGGGGCCGATCTTGAGGATCTGCCGCACGCCAGCCGAAGTGGTGCAGGAAGTCCGGGACACGGTCGTGCACGAGATCGGGCACCATTTCGGGCTGGACGACGACGAGATGCCCTATTGAGAGGATGCTGAAGGATGATCGGGGAGAGAAAACCATGAGTCGCGGAGCGAGATGTCTTTTAACCGTGGTCGGTTGTGTCACCGTCCTCTCCGGATGTTCCAGCTTTCCGACGATCTCGCATCTGCACGAAAAGGACGGCGAGCTCGCCTATGAAGAGTGTAAGGTCACCATCCTCAATACCGTCTTGCTCGGGCCGATTGCCTGGACAGAGGACTGTCAGGACAAGACCGTGAAGCTCAGGTGAGGGATCGGACCATGAGGCATCGCGGCATGATCTTCCTCGATCTGCTGGCGTTGGCAGCTTCGCTGGCGGGCTGTACGACGTTTGGCGTGACCGATCTCGTGAGAGTGAGGGAGGGGGAAATTCATTTTCGCGAATGTCAGATGACGGTCTGGACCGCCGTCGTCGCAACAGGCTATCACGTGCATGATTGTGAGGACAAGTTCTTCCGCTACGCGCCTCGTCCTTCCGTGGCCCGTCCTTGACGGGCCAGCTTCCCGCCCTGTATAACGGGCGAGCCTTCAGCCGCGCGCGCCCGTAGCTCAATGGATAGAGCATCAGACTACGGATCTGAGGGTTGGGGGTTCAAGTCCCTCCGGGCGCGCCACCTCCCTCTCGCTCCGCCTCAGGTTTTTGAGGATTCCACGATCAGCGTGCCGGTCATGCCGCCGTGGCCGCGGACCTTGCACCGGAACAGGTAGGTGCCGGCCGGTGCCAGGACGGCGACGTCGGCCGATCGGCCCGGCCGCACCAGGATGCGGCCCGTCGCGCGGGCGGTGCCGCTGTCGTCGGCCAGGATGCGGACCTGGGGGTCGGTGAGGAGCGGACTGGCGAACTCGTGCGGCTCGCGGCCTTCGTTCGTCAACGTCAGGCGGAACGGGGAGGCGGCGCTGAGGCGAATCTCGGCTGGGACGAAACGATGGTCTTGGGCGGTGATGCGGGCCGTCTGCTCCCGGACGTTGCAGGCGGTCGCTATGACCAGATGGCACAGGGCAAGCGAAGAAAGGAGGGATTTTCGCAGCACTAATCCCGCCCTCTGACTGGATACTAAACCTCGTTACGCGTCACCCATCACGCATCACGGACTTTTTGGCGGAGAGGGCGGGCATTTGAAGTCGCGCTCACAGTTTCAGCTCGCGCTCCTACTGAGGGGGCCAGCCCCCTCGTAAGCTCCCCACGCGGGGGAGCCTCTCCCCCGCGCCCCCCTGTTCAAATCCCGCCCTCTTGTGTGGCTGTTTCCTATCCGACAGCTACCGGCTGCCAGGCTCTGCGCAGTTGATGGATGGCGGAGAGGGCGGGATTTGAACCCGCGACAGAGCTTTTAGGCCCTGTGACGGTTTAGCAAACCGTTGCCTTCGGCCACTCGGCCACCTCTCCCCCGAGCTTGCTTGGCGGGCATTTTCAATCTATATGCCCGCTACACACCACCAGTAAATTACTCTTGCTTGGCCGGTCTGTTCCGAATGACATGCCGGCTATATGCCGTTTCCCGAAAGCGAGACGCATCCAAGTAACTTTCTTCTTATATCACGGTTAAATCAAGGACGGAAGCGCAGATTATGCCAACCCCGGTTTTACTGCCGCTTGAATTACTACGAGGACGGGGACGAGCGTTTACTTGAACCGGGCCTCCAGGTCTTCCTCCAGCGTGAAGACGATGACGCGCTCGCCGATCTGGGCATCGACGTCCGTGTACAGGGCGGTGACTTTCGTGCCGGTCATCTCCGCCATCTCCTCGCACAGTCGCTCTCTGCCCTGCGCGATCAGATTTTGTCTCAGCCGCTTCACCATCTCGATCCCGTCCGCGGTCTTGGCCAACTGTCGCTCGGCTGGGGTGAGAACCCCGCGCAACCGAACGAGGACGATGTCGCGGACGATGAAAGCCCGAACGTCCTCGGGTCCGCGCCCCATGAAGTCCTGCTCGAACTTGATCACCGCGTTGCGGATCGCGGCTTCCACCTCGCCCTTGGTACGGCTGTTCTTCATGGGTCCTCTGCTCGGCCGGGATAGGGCTAAAGTCTCACCCCGCACGCTCAATGGGAGCTTGTGCCGAGAGCGGCGCTATGGTATGACAGCACGCAGCGAATTGCAATTTCGGGGGGGCGGCGGTCCTGCCGCGCGAGCGGGGATCTCGGACCCTCTGAGAGATACAGCGGCCTGTAGGGTGGACGGCTTTCCAGACTGGAGGGCCGGAGCAGTACAAGCCAGCCGACGCTCCACGGAAATGGAGAGCCGGCTGGCTTTTTTTGTGTGCAAACGGCCCCCGAGCCGATGCCCCGAGCGCCGGTGCTGCCGCCTTCTGCGCTGCGAAGAGTCTGAGGCCGGCATGTCTTCCACGATTCTCGTCCCGCTCCTGCCTCTATTGGCGGCGCTCATCGTCGCGGTCGGTCCGCGCAGTTCCGTGGACCGGCGCGCTATGATCGGCGTATGTCCCCTCGTCGCGGCGCTTCTCGGCGCCATCGCGACGCTGGTGTCGGTCGCATCGCATGGGCCGATCAGCCTCCGCTGGTACGAGCCCGGGCCCGCCATCCCGTTCGCCTTACCGATCGGCTTGTATGTCGATCGCCTCAGCGCGGTGATGATGGTGCTGATCACGGCGATCGGCATCCTCATCTACACCTATTCCATGCGGTACATGCAGCAGGAACGGGGCTATACCCGCTTCCTAGCTTTGATGCTGCTGACAATTGTCGTGCTCTTATGCATGGTGTCGAGCGCCAATCTCGTGATGCTGCTTGTCTTCTGGCAGTTGCTCACGCCGCTGCTCTCCCTCTTGGCGCATCGTCACGAGCATCAAGCCACGCTCGACGGCGCCTTCAAGACCTTCACCTTGCTGCGGACGGCGGACATGGCCTTCCTGGCCGGCATCGTCCTGGCCTTTGCCCTGTACGGCACCGTCGAATTCCAGGAGCTCGCCGCCCGCGCCGCCTCGAGGGCGATCGCGCTCCCGCTCTGGCCGGGGGGCGGACTGGAGATCAGCGGGGCCACGGCCGTCACGCTGCTGATTTTCATCGGGGCCATGGGGAAATCGGCCCAGTTTCCGCTGCATGTCTGGCTGCCCAGTTCCCTGTACGCTCCGACGCCGGTCCACGCCCTGCTGCACGCCGGGATCATCAATGCCGGCGGGTTCCTGCTGAACCGTCTGGCCCCGCTGTACGGGCTGAGCTCTCCCACGCTGCACATGGTGTTCGTCGTCGGCATGCTCACGGCGGTGCTGGGAGCCTGCATGATGCTCACCCAGAACGACATCAAGAAGACGCTCGGATTTTCCACCATCGGGCAGATGGGCTACATGATCATGGAATGCGGCCTAGGCGCCTTCGCGCTGGCCGTCTTTCATCTCATCGCGCACGGGCTCTTCAAGGCCACCGTATTTCTGAACTGCGGCAACGTGATCCATAAGGCCCGCCAGGAGCCGGTCTTCCCGCACATACCCCATGCCGTTGAAGAACCCGGGCTGTCGCGCCTCACGTGGAGCACCGGGTTTGTCACGACGCTTCTGCTTCCGCTCGTCATCCTGCTGGTGACCCACGGCGTGCTTCGCATCCCGCTGCTGGAATCCCAAGGGACCGCGATCTTCCTCTTCTTTACTTGGGTCACGTCCTCCCAGGCCATTTTAACGCTCACCCGCCTGCGCGCGGTCGCGTCGTGGAAGGTCTCCGCGGCCATGCTCCTGACTCTGCTCTTCGTCGTCTTCACCTATCTGTTTGCGGCGGAAGCGTTCACGTCGTTCCTGTACCCGGATCCCAGGGACGTGGCGTTCTACTTTCAGGCGGCGGCGTTGCCCGGCTGGCTGTTCGACGGGCTCATCGTCGGAACCGTCCTGCTGACGATCCTAGGCTGGGTCTATCTCTATGCCCAGGCCCACGGGCGCACGGTGCAGGTGCCCGCGTGGGTGGACGAGCTGCGGGTGCGTCTGTACGTGCTGCTCATGAATCGTTTCTATGTGGACGCGCTGTATGCCCGGTTCGGCCGTGGCGTGATGCGCGTGGCCGACTACGTCGACAAGGGCTCGTTTGGAAGGTTGTCGTGATGGCTGAAGGATTCTCTCTTGCGCTACCCGTCGTTGTCCCTCTCGCTGGGGCGGCGTCGGGGGTTGCGATCTGGTCCAAGCCCCGGGCGCTAAAGGTCTGGGCGCTCCTGGTTTCGCTCGCGAGCTTCGTGACGCTCGTGGCGCTGTCCGGAAACCCGCCCGCGTCGGCGGCAGGAATGCCGTTCCTCGCCCTTGTTCCGGTCGCCGCGTTCCTGTCGTTGTTGGGGCAATCGCCGCACGAGGACAACCGCGCAGCGTGGGTGATGACGTTGCTGCTGCTTGGCTTGGGGCTTGGCGTGTTGGTCGGACGGGACGGCATCGGACTGATCCTGCTGGCGCTCATCCTGAGCCTCGTCAGCCTCGTGATCCACCGGTATCGTGCTAGGTCCGTTTCCCATCCGTGGTGGGGCATCGGGACATGTGCCCTCGGCGCCGTCTGCCTCATCGTGGCGCTGCTGGCGACCCCACCGGCCGCCACGGTCGCGCAGCTGGTGGCCTGCGCAATCCTACTGCCGCTGGCGCCCTTGCACGGAGGCTATGTCGCGGCGCTCGCGGGATTGCCGGGAAACCTGCCGGCATTTCTCGCGTTCCTGCTGCCCGTTCTCGGGTATAGTGGGTTGCTGATCCTGTCCCCTGGCATGCCGGAAGCCGCGGTGAACGCGCTGATCATCCTGGGGCTCGCGGGCGCGTTCTACGGGTCCCTCAAGGCGCTGACTCAGTCGCGCGTGCGGTTACTCCTGGCTTACGCCAACCTGTCGTTCTTTTCCATCCTGTGGTGGTACGTGGCTGCCACCCGAACCGCCCCTCCGCAAGCCAGCATCTACCTCGTCGCCGTCGGCCTGGTGACCAGCGGGTTTCTGCTGGCCTGGCACGCCGTGCAGGCCCGATACGGCGACTCGGACCTGCGCGCGATCAGAGGGTTGGCCCATCCCATGCCGCTGTTCGCCACATTGTTGTTCCTGCTGGCGCTGGCGGCCATGGGGCTGCCTCCCTTCGGCGTGTTCTCCGGCTTCATGGGGCTGCTCCTCACTCCGGCCCTGCCGCTGTCCGGGGCGCTGGTCGCGGTCCTCGTGTGGCTCGTTGCCTCCTGGTATATCCTCAGTCTCGTGCATCGGCTGCTCTTCGGCCGGCACCGGCCGGACCTCCGCTACGAGGATCTCCGACAGGCCGAAGCTTGGCCGCTAGTTCTGATCGTCCTGATGCTGACCGCGCTGGGCCTTGTGCCGCCCCGTGGCGCGGAGCCTGGAACGCTGGCGCCGCCGGCCCGCACGGCGGCGGAGTCTCTTCTATGGAACCGGTGAACCGTCCATCCTACAGTGAAATGCAGCGGATGGAGCTCGGGGGGACGATCCGTCTCGCCAGCGAGGTCATTGCCCAGTACTGGCCCATGCGGACGTTCGTGCATCACAATCCGCTGCACAGCCTCGAGTATCTCCGCTTCGACGAATCGGTCAGGCGGGGCCGGCAGTTGCTGGGAGGGAACGGATACCTTTCCGGCGACCTCTATCGGGAATATGTCGGAACGGGCCGGATTCGTCTCGACCATCTTGATGAGGCTCTGAAACCGCTGGTGCGTGACAAGCACGTGTTCCTGGGGGCGCATCGCGTCACGCATGGCGAAGTGCTGCGCGCCTGTCTGACACACGGGCTCTGCGCTCCCGTAGAGGAGCCGGCTGATGCGATGCCGGCGCACGGGCCGGGTCGGCATGCGGTCGAGGCCCTGGCCGACCACCTCGCTACCGCGTGGAGATATGCGGCCGTGAGTAACCGGGTGGCGGAGGCGGTGCGGGAGGACCAGGCCGCCCTGGGCCGCTCGGTCACGCTCTCGAGTTGGTGCGACTGCACCCTGGGGACCGGGATCGTCGAGCAGGTCAACGACGAACTCATTAAGTGGTGCGAGGCGTTCCTCGACGAAGGGCACGCCGCCTGGCCCATGCCCGGGCGGGAAAAGGATTTCTACGGGACCTGGAAGTCCCTCGCGCGACACGAATGGTCTCCCTGCGGCATCGCGGACAGCCGCGGAAAGATCGCGCGGCTGCCCGAGCACCCGGAGGACGCGGTGCTCGACAGTCTCGCCGCCCTGGAGATTCCCGACGCATTTCGGCAGGACTATCTCTCGCTCCAGCTCGCCGCGCTGCCGGGATGGGCCGGGTTCGTCAAGTGGCGGGCTGAACAGCGGGAATATGTCTGGCAACGTGTCTATCCCGTCGGCCTCGTGAAGTTCCTCGCCGTCCGTCTGTGGTACGTGCGGGAGCTGGTTCAGAAGGCCTGCCGCGAATCGCTGGGAATCGACGGTAACTACCGATCGATTTCAACGTACATGCAGCACCATCCCGATGCCTATTTCCTGAGGCGGGAGCGGGTGGCCGGGCGTCTGCCGGCCACCTATGCCGAGCAGGTTGATCGGCTCTGCTACCGGGACGGGAGTGTGCGCGAGGCGGTGAGGCGGAGCGCCCAGAACGGATGGAGCCACCTGGCCGACCGCTACCGGGCAGAATTCGGCCCAAGTCTGGATCGGGCCGCGCGACGGGCCGCAGCCAGACGGCTGCGCTCGCTGGCTCAGGCCCTGGAAATTGCCCCGGAGACCCTGCTGGACGCCTCGCCGGAGGATCTCGCAGGGCTCGTGGAGTGGATGGAGGCCTTTCCGGAATCGGACCATGGTCCGGTCTGGCTCAAGGCGTTCGAGGCCGGCTATCACGAGCGCCTCCTAGGGCAGCTCGCGAGCAACCTGGGTTCGCGGGATGCGGCCAGGCCGGATGAGGGAGAGGCAAAGCCGTCGAAGGTTCTCTCCGAACGCGAAGAGCCATCACCTGCGCGGCCGGCTCAAGCGAAGCTTGGTATGGAGGAGGCGACGCAAGCCCCGGCAAGGGTTCGGCCGGATTCCCAGTCGGTCTTCTGCATGGACGTGCGTTCCGAGCCGTTCCGGCGCCATCTGGAGGCAACCGGGGCGAGCGAGACCCACGGATTCGCGGGGTTTTTTGCCGTCTTCATTCGGTACCGGGCCTGGGGCAAGGAGCATGACACCGAACAATTCCCGGTGATCATGCGGGCCAAGCATGAGGTGCGGGAAATTCCGCGCAGCTACTTCGACCACGTCGTCTCCAAGCACGAGTCCGGGGCCAGGCTGGTCCACGCAGGACATACGCTCCTGCACGACCTGAAAGAAAACGTGGTGACGCCTTACGTCATGGTGGAGTCGCTCGGGTGGTTTTACAGCCTTCCCATCGTCGGAAAAACGATCCTGCCCGCCCTGTACCGGTGCTGGACCACCTGGCTGCGGCGCCTCCTCGTGCCGTCCCTTGCCACCTGCGTCACCGTTGACAAGCTGCCCCCCGCTGACATCGAGGAGATGCTTGCGAGCGAGCAGCGCGCGCTCATCAGGAAGGCCCTGCGGGAGCGGCTCGGCCTCCATGGGTTGCGGGTCACCCCGGAATTCGTCGAGATGCTGAGGACGCGGGCGCTGAACGGGGCAGGAGAGGCGGACCCCTCCCTGGTCGAGGCGGCCCGGCAGGTTCATGTATCGTCAGGAGAACTGGCCGCCCTGGTGGACGATCTGCGGCGGGTCTACCGGATCGATCGGCGCTGGGCTTCGGCGCAGAAGGAGCGCATTACGCGGACCGGGTTCACGCTCGAGGAGCAGGTTCTGACGGTGGATACGGCGCTCCGCATGATGGGGTTGACCCGCAACTTCGCGCGGCTGGTCCTGTTCTGTGCGCACGGGAGCACCTCGGAGAACAATCCGTTCGAGTCGGCGCTGGACTGCGGGGCCTGCGGGGGCAACGAGGGCGCGCCGAACGCCCGCGTGCTCGCCACGATGGCGAACAAGCCGCGAGTCCGGGAGCGGCTGGCGCGTAGCGGCATCGCGATCCCCTCCGACACCCACTTCCTGGCCGGTCAGGTCGACACGACGACGGACGAGGTGCAGCTCTTCGATCTGGAGGACGTGCCAGCGACGCACGCGAAGGATGTGGCACGGTTGCTCGAGAACCTGAGGGAGGCCGGCCGGCTGACCAGTCTGGAGCGCTGCGCCCGTCTGCCGGATGCGCCGGTCGCGCTCACGCTGGCCCGGGCCGTCTCGCACGTGCGCCGGCGCAGCGCCGACTGGAGTCAGGTCCGGCCGGAATGGGGGCTGTCCGGCAACGCCGCCTTCGTGATCGGCCGGCGCGCGGTCACCAGGGGACTCGATCTGGGCGGGCGCGTCTTTCTGCACTCCTACGATTATCGGGAGGACCCGACCGAGCGCCTCCTCGAGGTGCTGATGACCGCGCCGCAGGTTGTGGCCCAGTGGATCAACATGGAACACTATTTTTCGACCGTGGATAATGAGGTCTATGGCGGAGGCAGCAAGGTGTACCATAATGTCGTAGGACGGGTCGGCATCATGTCGGGGCCTTGGAGCGATCTCCGTCTCGGCTTGGCCTGGCAGACCGTGATGAACGGTGAAGTTCCCTACCATGAGCCGATGCGCCTGCTCACGATCATCGAAGCGCCCCGCGCGCGCATCGAGAGGCTGATCGGGCGGCACGAGGTGCTACAGCGCTTCTACTATCATGAATGGGTGCACCTGGTTGCGCTGGAACCGGAGGAAGGGGCGCTGTACCGGTATCTGTCGACCGGCGAGTGGAGCCGGGTTACCTGTACGCAGACTCGCGACAAAGCCGTGTAACGCGTGAAAGGAGTTCGGATATGGGCGGGTTGACCTTGCATCCCATGAAGGAAGTCCGCGTGATCGTCGCGGGCGAGCATCGGGCGTTTGTGACGGAGTTGCTGGATAAGATCCAGGCGACCGGCTACACGATCATCGGCAACGTCTCCGGAAAAGGCCATCACGGGCTGCACGAATCCCATTTCATGTTCAGCGAGCTGGAAAGTCTGGTGATGATTATGACGGTCGTGCCGCAGGAAAAAGTGGAGCCGATCCTTGCCGGGCTGCGGCCACTGTTCGATCGGCACTCCGGCGTGATGTTTGTCGCCGACGTCGCGGTGAGTCGGCGGGAGTATTTTGGCACGCCGACCGCCGGTTCGTGATCCGCCGCGCGCAAGAACCCTTCCTCAATCAGGCCTCAGGGGCCGGGGGCCCGTTGCATTCCCCAAGAGCAACGGATGCCCCCATCGCGGAATTGTTACGCACCCCCCTCGTTCGCATCCCACTCCCTCGTGTGGCTCATTCGATCCTTGCTGCTCCATGTCGAATCACTTATGCAATTAGAGTCGCGCAGCGCGACACCGTATTTCGGCACACAGCCTAGCTGCCTGCTGGTACGTGTGGCGCGCCACTGCCTGTCGGGAGGAGAGAGATTCGCTGCGGATCGCGCTTTCGCGCTCCCGCCAAGCAAGCTCGGTGTGGCGGAGGGGGTGGGATTCGAACCCACGGTCGAGTTGCCCCGACTCCGGTTTTCAAGACCGGCCCGTTCGACCGCTCCGGCACCCCTCCACGCAAGACGGTGATGCGTGATCGGTGATCTGTGGTGCGCAACTGGCAGCAGTCGAGCGCGGCCAATTTTCACCTATCACCCGTCACCAATCACTGCTTTATGATCCGATCCACGCCGCCCATATACGAACGGAGCACGTCCGGAACCTGCACCGACCCGTCCGGCTGCTGGTAGTTCTCCAGGATGGCCACGAGGGTCCGGCCGACGGCGAGGCCGGAGCCGTTCAGCGTGTGCACGAACTCGGTCTTCCCCTCTCCCTTGCCGGCAGCCGCCCGCCGAAAGCGGATGTCGGCTCGTCTGGCCTGGAAGGCTTCGAAGTTGCTGCAGGAGGAAATCTCCCGGTAGGCGTTCTGCGAAGGCAGCCAGACCTCCAAGTCGTAGGTCTTGGCCGCGCCGAAGCCCATGTCCCCCGTACAGAGGGTGACGACCCGGTAGTGCAAGCCCAGCTCCTGGAGCACGGCCTCGGCCGCGTTCGTCAGCCGTTCCAGTTCCTCGTAGGATTCCTCCGGTTTCGCAAAGGCCACCAGCTCCACCTTGTTGAACTGATGCAGGCGGATCAGGCCGCGGGTGTCCTTGCCGTAGGAGCCGGCTTCCCGTCGAAAGCAGGGGGTGTAGGCCGTGTACCGGATCGGGAGCCGGTCTCCGGCCAGAATCTCCTCCCGGTGCAGGTTGGTCAGCGGCACCTCCGCCGTCGGAATCAAATAGTACTCGTCGTCCCTGAGGCGGAAGAGATCCTCCTCGAATTTCGGGAGTTGCCCCGTGCCGGTCATGGCGTTCCGGTTGACCATGAAGGGCGGGAGCACTTCCCGGTACCCGTGCCGGGCCGTGTGCAGGTCGAGCATGTAGTTGATCAGCGTCCGTTCCAGCTTGGCGCCAAAGCCGGTCAGGACGGCAAACCGGGCCCCCGTCATCCGGGCCGCCCGATCGAGGTCCAGGATGCCGAGCGCCTCGCCCAGATCCCAATGGGCCTTGGGAGCGAACGAAAAGGACGGAGGCGTGCCCCACCGCCGGACCTCGACGTTGTCCGCCGAGTCCTTGCCAGCCGGAACGGACCGGTGGGGGACGTTGGGAATGCGAAGGGCCAACTCCGCCAATCGTTCCTCCACGGTCCGCAGATGCTCTTCTCCCTCCTTGATCCGGTCGCGCAACTCCTTCATCCGGGCCATGGCCTCGTCCGCCGGCTGCTTCTCCCGCTTGAGACGGCCGACCTCTTCGGATCCCTTCTTGAGCTGATGGCGCAGGTCTTCGACCTTCGTCATGGCGGAGCCGCGCTCCTGGATCAGCTTGCGCAGATCGTCCCAGGGCACGTCGGCCCCGCGGGGTCCCAGGGTCCCCCGGATCGTCTCGAAGTTGTCGCGGAGAACGCGGAGGTCGTGCATGGTGCGCGATGTTACGTGAGGACCGGACGCAGGTCAATGGCGGAATGGTTGATGGACGAGGCGGGCGGGGAGGCCGCGAGCGGCTTCTTGACAAGGCGATCGGGGAGGGAGACTATACCCGTCATGCGAACCGTCGCCAACCCGCCCAACCCGTTCGAATCCCGGCAGCGCGAGCGGCTGGAGCCTTCCCCTCAAGTGAAGCTTGAAATCTATGACGATACGACCAGAGAAATCCTCAGCAGGAACGACTCTCCCGATCTCCCCTTCCGCTGGAGCTTGAACCCCTACCGCGGCTGTTTTCACGCCTGCGCCTACTGCTACGCCAGGCCGACCCATGAATACTGGGGATTCGGCTCCGGGACCGACTTCGATTCCAAGATCATCGTGAAGCGGCGGGCGGCGGAGCTGCTGCGGGAAGCGTTCATGAAGCCCTCCTGGAAGGGCGAGCTGATCGTGTTCTCCGGGAATACCGACTGTTATCAGCCGATCGAAGCGACGCTGGGGCTCACCCGTTCCTGCCTGGAGGTCTGCGCCGAGTTCCGGAATCCGGTCGGCCTCATCACCAAGTCCTCCGTCATCGGACGGGACCTGAATCTGCTGAAACGGCTGCACGAAGAGGCCTGGGTGCAGGTCTATCTCAGCATCCCGTTCGCCGACGACGAAGTGGCGCGCAAGGTGGAGCCCCAGGCCCCTTCGACCACCAAGCGGCTGGAAACGCTGAGGCTCCTCTCTGAGGCGGGCATTCCCACCGGCGTCTCGATCGCGCCGGTGATCCCCGGGCTCAACGACGAAGACATCCCGGAACTGCTCGTGCGGGCCAGGCAGGCGGGCGCGGCCGGCGCCACCTACGTCCTGCTGCGGCTGTCGGACAACGTGGAGCCGGTCTTTCTGGAGCGGATGGCCCAGGCCTTTCCGGATCGGCTCAGGAAGATCACCAACCGGCTCCGCGAGGTGCGGGGCGGGAAGCTGACGGACGGGGAGTTCTTCAAGCGCCACCAGGGCAGTGGCACCTACTGGCAGATGATCGAGCAGCTCTTCGAGGTGAGCCGCCGGAAGGCCGGTTTCCCCGATGAAGCCGACCGGCCGATTCCCCGGACCTTCCGCAGACCTGATTGCGAGCAGACGAGTCTGTTTGAGATGAGCTGACGGCCGAGCCGAGAGCCGACGGCTGATCGCTTCCGAGGCGCATGCATGAAACACAACCCCGGATTTCTCAAGCTCGTCGAGCAGGCGAAGCGGAGCGTCAAGGAATGTACGATCGGCCAGGTGAAGGCGAAGCTGGACCGGGGCGAGCGCTTCCATCTGGTGGATGTCCGGGAGGATCACGAGTTCTCGAAAGACCACATCGTTGGGGCCAGGCACCTGGGCCGTGGGATTCTGGAGCGGGACATCGAGACGGTCATTCCGGACAAGCGGGCGGAGATCATCCTCTACTGCGGCGGCGGCTACCGGTCCGCCCTGTCGGCAGACAGTCTCCAGCAGATGGGCTACACCAACGTGGTCTCGATGGACGGAGGCATCAGGGCCTGGCGCGAAGCCGGTTATCCGCTTGAACAGGGCTGAGGAGTGGTCAAATGGTCATTGGTCATTCGTGAAAGGGGCTCCTTCCAGGCGACGAGCGACCGATGACGAATGACGGATTTTTCTCCTTTACACGCCGCGACTTGCTGAGCCGCCTCGGATTCGGCCTGGCCTTCCTGCCGGCCCTTGCCGCCGCTCCCCGTTCGGTTCTGGGCAGCCTTTTGTTCGATCCGGAGGGTCCGCTCGTTCCGGCCAAGCCGGTCCCTCCCAACCCGTTCACGCGGGACGGCAAGGCCCTGGTCGCGCTGGTGCACGGGCGGGATCCGGCGACGATGCTGAAGGCCGGTCTCGACCTGTTGGGCGGGCTCGATCGGCTGGATCTCCGGGGAAAGCGGGTGCTGATCAAGCCCAACCTCGTCAACGATCGGCCGCCGCCTACCACGACCAGTCCGCAAGTCGTGGCGGCGGTCGCCCGGGCGATCCGGGTGGCCGGAGCCTCGGACCTCGTCGTGGCGGACAGTTCCGGGATCATCCGGTTCCCGACGTCCGAGAATCTCGTCGCGACCGGCATGAAGGCTGCGGCTGAAGGGGAGGGGGCGCGCGTCCTGGCGCTGGAGGACGAAGCCTGGGTGCGGGTCGAGCCGCCCCAGGCCGTCTCGCTGCCGCGGTATTACGTCTCCAAGCCGGCCTATGAAGCGGACGTCCTCGTCAACCTGCCGGTGGTGAAGACGCACCGGTTCGCCCACTATTCCTGCAGCCTCAAGAACCTGGTCGGGATCACCCACCCCCGCTACCGTCCCTCCGTGACGTTTCTGGCCGGGGACTGGCACGAGCGGATCGCCGAGCTGAACCTGGCCGTGCACCCGCAGCTCACCATCGCGGACGCGACGACGGTCATGATCGCGGGCGGGCCGACCAGCGGGACCCCGGCTCCGGCCGACCTGCTTCTCTTGAGCGGGGATCGCGTGGCGCTGGACGCGGTGGCCGTCGCGCTGGTCCGCTCCTTCGGAGCCTGGCCCAAGGTGGCGGAACGGGGAGTCTGGGAGCAGCGCCAGATCAAGAAGGCGATCGAATTGGGGTTGGGCGTCAGCGGGCCGGAACGGGTGGACCTGGTGACTCAGTCCGTCTCGGGATCAGACGAGAGGTTCGAGCGGCTGGTCGGGACGCTCCGCCGCGACCTCGGCGTAGGATGAGGGGAGAAGGGAAGGTGGTCGGTGGTCTGGGGGCGGTGGACGGTGGTCAGTGGATCGTGGTCAGGTGGCGCGGTGACTGAAGCCCTGTCCTCGCTGATCGCCGACCACTGACCACCGTCCACGGCGTTACTTGTTCTGCTTGTCGAATTCCTTGATGACTTGGTCGGTGAGATCGATGGTGTCCTTGTTGTAGATGACGATGCGGAGCGTCTGCTCGCTGCCCTTGTCCACGATGAGGCTGAACCCGTTCTTTTCCGCAACGGATTTAGTCGCAGCGGCAATTTTCTTCATGTACTCGTCGACCATTTCCTTCTGCTTGACCGCCAGCTCCTGGTTGAACTCCTGTGCGCGCTTCTGGTAGGCCTGGATCTTCGCGCGGAACTGCTCCTGCTTCTCCTTCTTCTGGGCCTCGCTCAAGGCGGCTTCCTGGTCCTTGAGCTGCTTTTCCAGGGACTTCAGATCCTCTTCGTCGCTGGACAGCAGCTTTTGCCTGGTCCGCGCATAGTCCTTCAAGGCATCCAGCGCCCGCTTGCCGGCCTTGGACTTCTCCAAAACCTCCTGCGGATCAATGACCCCCATCTTGAACGTCTCGGCGGCGAGTCCGGGCGATGCCGCCAACAGGAGGGGCGCCATGAGGATCGCCGCGAGGGCCAGCAGGGCTGGGCCCGTTCCGTTCCGCACCATACGATCGTTCTCCTTTCTCGGTCGGCGTGAGGCCGTCATCTCGGTCGTGAAAGCTGGGCGAGAATAACCGTCGGGGCCGGCTCTGTCAAGGCCGTCGGCGGACCGTCCCGCAGCCCTACGCAAGGCGCGCCCACCGGGTCTTTACGGATTTTTTACGTGCCTCCCGCCCTTTTTGATGCCGTCCTGAGGAATGGGAGGATAAGGTCAAGCCGAGGAGTCCTTATGGCAGGCTCGTCATGATGGATTTTGTGACCCTCTCCACAGGCCTCCTGTTCTTCGTCCTGTCGGCGCTTCTGCTTCGGCTCTGCGATCGGCTGTGAGGCTGGCATGAACCTGCTCTATCTCCTGTCCGGAATCGTGGCGCTGGCCTCCTCGTCTACCTGTTCGTGGCCCTCTTGCGGCCGAAGCGCTTCTGATGACACTGAACGGGTTGTTCCAAGTCGGCTTGTACTTCCTCGTGCTGCTGGCTCTCGTCAGACCCCTGGGCTGGTACATGGCCAGGGTCTACGAGGGCCGGCCGATCTGGCTCAACTTCGTGCTCGGCCCGGTCGAGCGGCTCATCTACCGGGCCTGCGGCGTTCGCGAGAGGGAGGAGACGGACTGGAAGACCTACGCGTCGGCGATGCTGTTCTTCAACGCCGCGGTCAGCTTCACGTCCAACACGAACTGGCAGGCCTACGGCGGTGAGACTACCCTGAGCCATTTCACGCAGACGGCCGGCTTGACCGTCCAGAATTTCGTCTCGGCCGCGACGGGCATGGCCATCCTAGCCGCGCTCATCCGGGGATTGGCCAGGCGGAACGCCCAGACGATCGGCAACTTCTGGGTAGATTTTGGTGCGCGGCACCCTCTATATCCTGCTGCCCCTCTCGCTGCTCCTGGCGGTTGCGCTGGTCGGCGAAGGGGTCGTCCAAACTTTCGATGCCTCTCGGACCGTGTCCTTGCTCCAGCCTGTGTCCTATTCCAAGCCGGTCGCTGCGCCGGATGGGCAGCCGCTCCTGGATGAGCCGCGCTATCTGGTCACGGAGCTGGGCGTCGGGTACCGGCTGCGCACCGAGTGACTCGTCCCGCCCGTGCTCGTGCGCTCACGGGGAATCGAAGGTCCAGAGCAGTCCGAAGATCAGCAGATGCTGGCCCGGCGTCAGCATCGGCTGACCGTTGGAGAAGTTCCCGTTCTTGAAAAATCCGCCCTGCTTGCCCGTGGACTCGTCGTACCGATACTCCAGCCGGAGCAAGGTGTTCGTCCATTTATAGGGAATTTTATATTCCAGGGTGTTCGTGACGGCCTTGACGAGCTGCTGGTTCCCGGTCCACCGCCCGTTCCGGTCCCAGTAGAACTCCGGCCGCACGGCCACGCTCCACGGCCCGGCGATGTGCCAGCGGGTGAACAGGGCTCCAGCCGTCACGAAGGCCCGCGGGCTTCCCGGCTGGCCGGCGATGTTTTCCGTCCCGAAGTCGTAGGACAGGGCGACCGTGACGTCATCGCCTTTCCATTCGGCGATGTAGTTGGAGTACAGCCGCCAAAACTCCATCGACGTGTTGGCCTGGGCGGGGCCGTAGTAGATGGTTTCCGTCACCGTGATCCGCGACGTCGGCTTCCACTGCACTTGCCCTCCATAACTGGGCTGGTCGTTGGGATGGGCCAGGTGGGAATAGGAGTTGATCACGTAGAGGGCTACGGCGATGTCGTCGCCCACCGGATAACGGGCGTTGACCCCGAACATCTTGTAGGGGGTGTTGTCGGCCATCCAGGAGCGGGTGTAGTTGAAGTTGTCCTTGGCGTACAGCGACTCGTAGCCGATCAGGCTGTTGAAGAGGCCGGCGGTGACGGTCAGGTTCTTGCCCCCCGCCGGCGCCAGGTACGAGACGTTCGCGTTCGAGAAGTGACGGAGCGTATCGTAGCCGCCCACCTTCGGCTCTCCCCGGAGGAACGCGAAGTCGATCGTGTCATAGCCGTCCTGGAGGCCAAACTCCATTCCCCAGCGGGAGTCGGGCGTGGCGTCCTTCCGTACGTAGGCCAGGGCCATGTTGGGGGCCAGCTCGTTCGTCCGGTTGGCGGTGCTCCTGCTGCGGAACAGGTGATTGTTCGGGAAATTGAAGTTCAGATCGTAGCTCAGGTCCACGTAGGCGCCGTAATGCCAGAGCGAGGTCTCGTCACTCGCGCTCTTGGAGCCTTCCGCCGGAGGCTCGCCCGGGGCTCCGCCTGGCTCCTGTGCAGCCGCGGCGGCCGCCGTCCATGCGAGCAGGGACAGGATCCGGCAGGCGCAAAACAAGGACCTGGTGAGAATCGCGCGTCCGTGCCCGTGTGCCTTTCCGGGCGGGCACTCCGTTTCAGACGGGACGCGGCTGGTCAGCCTGCTTTCCGACACCGATGACTCCTTTCTCCGGCAGTCCGATCCAGGTTGGGTCCGGGGTCCTGATCGGTGGAGGAATTCCCGGATCGTTCCCATGACCCCACGAGCCATTCCATGACGGCCATCCAGAACAGGCCCACGATGACAAGCGGCGCACCCCAGATGAGCAACGCCATTGCAGCGCTCCGTTCAGCACGTCGTGAAATCGGCTCGCCCACTGTCCCGGTCTCTTCTTCGGTTGATCCAGCGTGGACTCTACACAAACGGACGTGAAAGGGGTGTAAAAAGAGAACGGCGCGACATCAAGAAGTCGTAAAAGCGATCAGGGCTGGAAAGCTGCGCGATTTATCCCAGGAATTGGTCTGGGGGTTCCAGCCTGTCGTCCTGCGAAGCGGTTTGATTCCTGTCCGGCAAGTTGGGTAGGCTAGACGCAGGGTCGCAATCGTGGCAAATCAATCGCGTCCAGCTCGCCTGTTCGGCCATCGAGAGTTCGTCCAAGCGCTTCAGCGGGAACCCCTCGCTTGTCCCGCTCCAAACTGCTCCGGGCCGGTGGACGTGACCGACCTCTCCCGGCACGATGATCGGGTGAAGGTCTTCGGCCTGCACTGTCCCCGCTGCCGTTGGGAAGGCCGGCTGACCGGGCGCGAGGCCCTGACCCCTCCCTGGGACGAGGCGGCGCTCCTGGTCATGGCCGACGAGCACCTCATGCACCAGCAGCCGAGCTGTCCCCACGACGGGACGCCGGTGGTCTTCACCTCCTTGCCCAATCCCCGCCGCCAGGCCCGCTACCGGCTCTCGTGCTACTACTGCGGGCGGCAGGCGGAGATGGACTGGCCGCCTCCCGAGTCGAGACGATAGCCCACGGCCACAGTGGTGTGAAAGCCTAGAACCGTTCGAAGGCGTCCCCGGCCGCCTGCGGCTGCTCCTCCGGGGCGGGGGGGGCCTCCAGCGGGTGATAGCAGACGCGATTCCGCCCGGCCCGCTTGGCCTGGTAGAGGGCGAGGTCGGCCGCCTTCAGCATCTGGGAGGGGGTGGGAGGCAGGTTGCTGCCGGGGTTGTAGGTGGTCACGCCGATGCTGGTGGTGAGCCGGAACGACACGTCGCTGTAGCCGAACTGAAACCGCGCCACGGCTTCGCGCAGGCGCTCGCCCGCCGCGATCGCACCGTCCTTTTCCACCCGCGGCAGGATCCACACGTACTCGTCCCCGCCCAAACGGCCAGCCAGGTCGTATCCGCGGGATTGCACCGCGAGGATCGAGGAGTAGTCCTTGAGCACCAGGTCGCCGACGTCATGGCCGTAGGTGTCGTTGATCTCCTTGAAGTGATCGACATCCAGCACGGCGCAGGACAGGGGGGACTCGAACCGTCTGGCTTCCTCCAGCGAGCGGCCCAGGGTTTCCATCAGGTGGCGGCGGTTCGGCATGCCGGTCAGCTCGTCGTGCATGGCCTGGTGGACCAACTGCTCTTTGTGCGACTTTTCCCGCTGCGCCAGCTCCGCGAGCGCTCCGTAGAAGAGCGTCATGATCAGGAGGAACGGCAGGCGCAGCAACAACGTCCCGATCGGAATCGTCTCCTGGTCGGTGGCGATCATGAACGCGCCGTAGCCCAGATAGGCGACACAGGTCACGGCGGCCAGGACCAGCGCGCGTTTCAGGTTGCCGGCAGCGCCGGCGATCATGATGATGCCGAAATAGACCACGAACAGATCGCTTCTGCTCGTGCCGGTCCAGTAGAGCGTGGAGGGAACGAGCAGGGTATCCACGACCACGAGCGTGGTCGCGATCGCGTTCGTGCTCATGAGCCTGGGGAGACCGTAGAGGAGGAGCAGGTTGCCGGTCAGGACGGCCAGGACGAAGAGGGCGGCGTTCCCGTTCTCCAGTGAGTCTTGGTGGGTGACGACGTGGGCGCAGAGCACGACCACGACCAGCCACTGCATGATCGGGATCGGCCGGATGAACCTCTCGAGGGAGTCGGTCATGCGGAGCGCTCTGCCAGGAGAAGCGGGTCTCATTCTCCGCCCAACGGCGCGGTTTGTCAATGAGGAGCGGGGAGGATACAATTCCCGTTCAATGCGCGCGCAGGATAGGCTCCCGCTCATCCTCTGTTTCGGGGACAGCTTGACGGCCGGGTATCAGTCGCCCACGCCGGAACGGCCGGAGATGCGCGAGACTCCCTATGGGATATTCCTGCAAGAGCGGCTGGGGAATCGGGCGCGGGTGGCGGTCAGCGGGGTCTGCGGGGAGCTGACCGGGGAAATGGTCATGCGGTTCCGGCGGGATGTCCTCGCCCATGCTCCGGCCTCCGTCGTGATCCTGGGCGGGACGAACGACCTGGGCTGGAACGCGGGTCCGGCGGACATCATGCGGAACCTCCTGAACATGTACGAACTGGCCCTCGGCGCGGAGATCAGGCCGGTCGCGGTGACGGTGCCCTCCATCAGAGCCCCCTGGCCCGACGGCGACTGGTCCGTGCCCGCTGGGCCCGACCAGGACAGCGGGGGACGGCGGTGGCTGCAGGATCACATCCAACGGCGCCTGGCCCTGAACCGGCTCATCGGGGACTATTGCAAAGCCCGGGGGGTGGCCTGTCTCGACCTCTTTGCCGCCACGGTCGAGCCGGACACGCTGGCCCTCGCCGCGCCCTATTCCAACGACGGGCTTCATCTCACGACCGACGGGTACCGGCTCCTGGCCACGCTGCTCTACGAGCGGGTCTTTGCCGAGCAAATTGGGCTCGTGGCACGGGGCTAGGGGCGCGGGGCCAGGGGGGGGATGACACGGGGACTGGGGGATTCTGGAGACGCGGGGGCACGGAGATCGCTGCGTCGCTTCTTCCCCACGTCTCCGCATCGGTTCCCTCAAGCTCTGTGCCTCGCACCTGAATCAGAGCGTCCGCCAGCTCCGTCCGTCGCTCTGGATGAGCCGGTCCGCTTCGACCGGGCCCCAACTGCCGGCCTGATATTCAGGCAGCCATCTGACCCGCTGCGCTCCCCAGGCTTCCAGGATCCCGTCGATCCAGGCCCACGACGTCTCCACGGCGTCCCGCCGCATGAACCGCGAGGCGTCGCCGGCCATCACGTCCAGTAGGAGCCGTTCGTAGGCCTCGGGGGAGGGCGTCCCGAAGACCTCGCTGTATTTGAAGCTCATTTCGACCGGGTGCGTCTCCGCGCGGGTGCCCGGCACGCGGGACATGATGCGCAGGGAGAGCCCCTCTTCCGGCTGGATCCGCAAGGCGAGCAGGTTCGGGGCTTGCGGCTTGTCCGGATCGACGTTGAAGAGGATCTGGGGAATGTCTTTGAACTGGACCGCCACTTCGCTGGCGCGCTTGGGCAGGGCTTTCCCGGTCCGCAGATAGAACGGGACGCCGGCCCAGCGCCAGTTCTCGACGAAGCATTTCAGGGCCACGTATGTCTCCGTCGTCGAGTCGGGGTTCACGCCCGCCTCCCGCCGATAGCCGGGCACGTCCGCGCCGTGGACTTTTCCGCTGCTGTACTGGGCCCGGACGACGAACCGCTCGGCGTCCTTCCCCGTGATGGGACGCAGGCAGCGGAGCACCTCGATCTTGGCGTTCCGGACCACGTCGGGGTCAAGGGAATAGGGGGGCTCCATGGCGACCAGGCAGAGAAGCTGAAGCAGGTGATTCTGCACCATGTCGCGCAGGGCGCCCGATTCCTCGTAGTAGGTGGCCCGGCTGCCCACCCCCTCGGCCTCGCTGACCGTGATCTGCACGTGGTCAATGTACTTGTGGTTCCAGATGGGCTCGAAGATGCTGTTGGCGAAGCGCAGCACCATGAGGTTCTGCACCGTCTCTTTCCCGAGATAGTGGTCGATCCGGAAGGTCTGGGACTCGGCGAAGACGCTGCCGATGGTGGCGTTGATCTGTCTGGCGGATTCCAGATCGCGACCGATCGGCTTCTCGACGATGACCCGACTGTAGGGGTTGGTTCCGTCCGGGGGATGAACCAGCCCCGCGCGCTGGAGTCCCTCGCAGACCGGCGTGATCGAGGTGGGCGGAATGGCCAGGTAATAAATCCGGTGCCCCGGAAGCTTCAACTCGGTCTCGACGCGTTCGGCCGCTTGACGCATGTCCGAATAGGAGCCGGAATCGTCGATGTCCGCGGAGCGGTAGAAGAGGTGCCGTTCGAACTCGGCCCACTTGGGCTCGAGCAGGGCCTGGCGGGAGAAGGTGAGCACGCCTTCGCGCGCGATCGCGCGGAAGTCCTGATCGGTGAGGGATTTGCGGCCGAGGCCCAGGACGGCGAAGTTGCTCGGGAGCAGGCCGTCCAGGAGCAGGTTGTACAGCGCCGGAAGCAGGCGTCGGCGGGCGAGATCGCCGGAGCCTCCGAAAATCACGATCGTGCACGGCTCGACCGGCACGCCCCGTCCGACCTCGAGTCCTACTGCAGGCCCTCTGCCTGGTTGTTCCATCACGACTCCCCCGGACTTATTTCCGCACCGCATGCCCGCCGAACGCGTTCCGCAGGGCCGCCAGCAGCTTTTCGGCGAAGGTCTCCTGCTGCCGCGAGCGGAAGCGCGTGAACAGCGCCGCCGTCAGGGTGGGGACGGCCACGTCCTTCTCGATCGCGTCCAGGATCATCCACCGGCCCTCCCCAGAGTCTTGCACATACCCCTTGAGCTTTTCCAGGCGGGGGTCCTCGGCCAGGGCGCCGGCGGCGAGCTCGAGCAGCCAGGAGCGGACGACGCTGCCGTGCATCCAGACGGACGCGATCTTTCCGAGGTCGAGGTTGTACTCGCTCTTGGCCATCAACTCGAACCCCTCGGCGTAGCCCTGCATCATGCTGTACTCGATGCCGTTGTGGATCATCTTGACGTAATGTCCCGCTCCGTGCGCGCCCATGTAGGCCCAGCCGTCTTCCGGCGCCAGGGTCTTGAAGATCGGCTCCAGCCGCTGCACGACGGCGCGATCGCCGCCGATCATCAGACAGTACCCGAGCTTCAGGCCCCAGACGCCTCCGCTGGTGCCGACGTCCACGTACTGGATGCCTTTGGGCTTCAGCTCGGCCGCCCGGCGGATGTCGTCGTGGTACTTCGTGTTGCCCCCGTCGATGATCGTGTCTCCCGATTGGAGCAGCGCGCTCACCGACTGGATCGTCTCCTCGGTCGGCGCGCCGGAGGGCACCATGATCCAAACCGTGCGCGGAGGGGTCAGCTTGGAGACCATCTCGGCCAGCGAAGAGGCGCCGAGGCAGCCGAGGGCTTCGGCCTTCTTGACGAGATCGGTGTTTCGGTCATGGGTTACCAGACGATGGCCGCCGCGTTGCAGGCGGGTGACCATGTTCATGCCCATCTTGCCTAATCCGACGAAGCCCAGTTCCATGGCGGTCCTTTCCCCACTCGGGCCGCGCCGCCTGCGGCCTGTCCGGCCGACTGCCCGGCGGCGAAGAGCGGCGTAACCAGTGGATACCAACGGGCAAGAACGGAGAGTTCGAACGGCACGATTCTAGCACAAGTCTCATCGGTTAATCGCGTCAAGCCGTTGAGCGTTTTTTCTTCCTTTTTGGACCCGCCGGGGGGACACTCGCGGACGATTCTGGGAGAGGACTACGTGGGACGCTGGGACGGTGGTCACCAACAGAGGCAGAAGGGACCGAGCGAGAGGTCCGTCAGTCGATGCGCGCCGGGTTGGGGACGTCGCGGAAGATCACGTCGGCCAGCTCCTTCCCCACGGCCAGCCGTTCTTCCAGGGTCGGAAGGGTCAACAGCCGCTCCAGCAGGCCGCCGACCGTCGCATCGCGTGACGAGACGAAGCGCAGGGTGTCGGCGGGGGAGGTGGGCCAGAAGCCCCGCAGGCGAAAGAAGGCCTGTACCAGGCTCTCGAAGAAGAGGCCCAGCAGATACTGCGCGGTCGCGGGATACTGGGCCAAATCCTCCGCCTTCCCCAACCAGTGAAAGCATTCCGCCTTGAGGCGGATCTTTTCGTTCAGACTGGCCGGCGGCGGGCCTTGGCGGAACCGCTGCCCGGCCTTCTCGATGAGCCGGCTCCCGGCCGCCTCCTGCTCGTAGAGGATTCGGCCTTTGCGGAGTAGCGGCGGCAGGCGCGGCACGTGACCGATCTCCTGCTCGACCGTCTTGTGGCCGCGATACCGGATTTCGACCAGACGGTCGGCGATCCGGACGATCTCCTGCCCCTCGTCCTGTCCCTTCACGACCGCGATCAGATCCAGGTCGCTGTGCGGCGTCAGGGCCCGTCTGGCCCCGGAGCCCACGAGGATGACCGCCAGCAGGTCCCCGCCGCGCTTGCCCCGCACGTGGCGGAGCGAGGCGGCCAGCACCTGGTCGAAGCCGGATGCCTCCGCCGGCCTGCGCGGCGCCTCGGACGGCTCCGGGATGTTCAGCAGCTCGGCCTGCAGCTCCTCCTTGGTCGGAAGACCGGTGGAAGATTCGCCGGGCTGGGACGGGGAGGTGGGTTCCATCGGTTTGAAGGCGCGCGGCCGAATCGGGGCAAGCCGGTTAACGGCCGGCCACCTGTCTGATCTGCGGTTCGAGGGAAGTCAGCCACTGGTCGAACGGAACCTCGGCGTCCACGACGATCTCGATCTTCCCGTTCGCCAGCTTGTGGACCAGGCCTGGGCTGGCGGGGGAGAGGGGAATTTCGACCCACTCCCGCGACAACCCGAGCCGATCGGTGAGCTCGAGAATCTGGCTGATCTGCTTGAACGAGACCATCTGCAACATCGCCAGCCATTCTAGGGAGGGCCTGAAGAGCCTGTCAACCGAGCGGTTCACGAGGCCAGCACCCGCGCCAACACCCGTCCGGCTTCCTCGATGTCCTTCGCGCTGACGTCCAGGTGCGTGACTGCGCGAAATTGTTTGTCGCCGACGCTGTTCACCAGCACCCCTTCCCGCTTGAGCGAGGCCAGGATGTCCGCCGTCGAACGTGCCGAGCGGACCTCGAAGACCACGATGTTCGTGTCCACGCAGGCCGGGTCAACCGAGACGGTCGGGATGCGCGCGAGCGCCTCGACCAGGCGGCGGGCGTGCTCGTGGTCCTCCTTCAGCCTGGCGATGTTGTGCTCCAGCGCGTAGATGCCGGCCGCGGCCAGGATGCCGGCCTGCCTCATCCCGCCTCCGTACATCCGCCGGAGGGGCCGGAGCTTCGCGACCGTTGCTTCGTCGGCCGCGATGAGCGAGCCGACCGGCGCCCCCAGGCCCTTGGAGAGGCAGAAGGAAACGGTCTCGAAATGTTTCGCATAGTCCTTGGCGGGGATCCCCGTGGCCACGACGGCGTTGAAGAGGCGGGCCCCGTCCAGGTGCATGGGAATCCCGTGGGTGAGGGCGATCGCGCGGATCCGCTCGATCGCGGGAAGGGGGTAGATCGAGCCGCCCCCGCTGTTGTGGGTGTTCTCCAGGCAGATCAGGCCGGTCACCGGATTGTACGGGTCCTTGGGCCGGATGGCCGCCTGCACCTGCTCCGGCTCCAGGATGCCGCGCCGGCCGGCGACCCAGTGGAGCTGCACGCCGGCCAGGGCAGCAGCCGCCCCGTGCTCGTACCGGACGATGTGCGCGCGGCTCTCGACGATCACCTCGTCTCCCGGCCTAGTCTGGACCCGGATCGAGAGCTGGTTGGCCATGATGCCGGTCGGGACGAAGAGCGCGGCCGGTTTGCCGACCAGCGCCGCGGCCATTTCCTGCAGCCGGTTGACGGTGGGGTCCTCCCCGTACACGTCGTCGCCCACCTCGGCCGAGGCCATCGCCTCGCGCATCGCGGGGCTGGGTTTGGTAACGGTGTCGCTGCGGAGATCAATCATAAAGACCGTGACGCGTGACGGGTGACAGGTGACGGGTCATGGGGAATCAGCTCTCAGGTCGCAACAAACGGGCGTCTTCAAACCGGAAACACTGCCGACTCAGGACCGGGAAAACTGAGAAGATCGGGGTGTTGAACGAGACGAAGGCCTGGTCCACGCCGGGGGGCAGTTGCAGGTGCATGTTCACGAAGTTGAAGCTCAGCCCCTCCGTCCACTGTTGCGTCACGGCCTGGGCGTAGGCATGGACCTTTTCGGTGGCATAGGTTCGAGTCAGGAGCCCGGCCCCTCCCTGGAGGCCGTACTCGTGGAGGTCCGGGGCTCCCTGGATGAGCAGGGAGACGGCATTGGCGTCGAACCAGACCTTGAAGTTGCAGCCGACCTGGATGAAGGGGCCCAGTGAGTTCGTCCCGTCCAGGAAGGCCCGTGGCAGGCCGATCTCGAACGGCACGTCGTTGGGAACCGGCCTGGTGACGGTCCCCAGCTCCGTTTCTTTTATCGGGGAGACGGAGACGAACAGCAAATTGGGATCGTCCAGCGGGATGTCCAGCACCTCGTCGTTGTACCAACTGCAGAGCCGGCCCAGCTCGTAGCGGAGCGGGAACGAGTAGCCCATCTTCGCGTACCAGATGCGGAGCCCCGCCTCCAGCGGCTCGTCCGGCTTCCGGCTGATCTTGAGGTCGAAGGGCAACATCAGGTGCAGCGCGCCGGTCCGCGCCGCCATGAACGGGGCGCAGGCTCCGGCGAACTCTTTGTGCACGGCGGGATTGTCCGGCTCGAATTTCCGCGCCGCGCTCACGAAGTGCTGGGCGGCCTTGGCCTCCTTCGTGAGCTTGTACTTGTTCTGATAGTAGGCGGCCGCCCGCTTCTGCGCGATGTCGAGGAAGTAGTCGGGCAGGTCGGTCTCCACGATGATCCGCTGCTTCTCAGGCGACTGCTGGGGCTGGGCGCGGGCGCCGCGCATCGCCTCATTGTAGAGATCCAGCTCGGCGGTCGTCTTCTGGATCTCCTGGGTCACGTGCCGGGAGAGGTCCGGATCGGGATACTGGGTCCGGCGGAGCAGCGCCAGCGCCTTCTGAAGACATTCCAGCTTGTGGGTGTAGCGCTTGGGTTCCGGGGCGAAGGAGTCGGCGGTGGCCATGAGGAGGTTGAACTGCTCCTCCGGCGTCAGGCCGAGCTGGTCCAGGTCGTGGTCCTTCAAAAAGCCCAGGGCCAGGGGCCCGAAGGCCTCCTCCTTCCGGATGCAGAGGGTCATCAGGTAGTTGTACTGGGCCCTGGCTTCCTGCGGCGTCATGCGTCTCGAGTCCGGCTCCGTCGGCATTCTAAGGGAATCGATATGCCAGAACAAGCGGTGGTGTTCACTTGGCGAGGTCGGATTGTTGACAGAGGGTAGAGAGAGCTGCTCCCCCCCGACGTCGCCGGCAGATTTGGCTTTCTGATGGTGCCCGGAGCGAGGAGCGGTCTCCGTGAAAGCCGTCACCATTGAACTGCCACCCGAACTGCTGCAGCTTCTCGGATCGGAGGAAGAGGCCAAACGAGAGGCCAAGGTCGCCCTGGTCTTTGATCTCGTCCGCCGTGGGAAGCTCTCCCGGGTAAAAGCGGCCGAGTTGCTGGCGATCCCCTTGCAGGACCTTCCCGCTCTCCTCGCCGAGTACAGCATCCCCTGGTTTGAGTATTCCCCTAAGGCACTTCAGCAAGATCTCCAAACCTTGCGCAAGAGGGAACGTACGGCCGGGTGATCCTCGTCCTGGACGCCAGCGCCCTCATTGTTCTTGCCCGGGTCGGCTACCTTGACCTTCTTCGCCAGAGCGGAGACGAGATCTATATTCCCCAAGCCGTCTATAACGAGGTCGCCGGGCGCGCGCCGGACAGACCGGGGAGTCGGGAGATCGCACAGGCCACGTGGCTTCGCCGGAAGAAAGTCCGCGATCGTGAAGCCGTGACCCGCTTGAAACACCGGCTGGGATGGGGAGAGGTAGAAGCCATCGTGTTGGCCGGGGAATTGGGCGAGACCGTCCTGGTCCTCGACGACGGGACCGCCCGACGCGCAGCAGAGCAAGAAGGGCGAACCGTCGTCGGTCTTCTGGGCCTGCTGCTCTCCTACAAGGAGCGCGGGATTGTCAGAGTATTGAAGCCCCTTCTCGATGCAATGATTGCGGCCGGCTTCTTCATTGACAACGCCCTGCATCGTCACATTGTCCGCAAGGCTGGAGAGGAGCCATCGCCATAGCCGTCCTACAAGGCATGCCCGTGCCCGGTCCTGCCACGATCCTATATCTCGTCGTTTCACGTTTTTGACGGCCCTCGAAACCGCGTGCTATAGTCCTTTCGCATTCCGGAGCCGATCACTCGTCACGCGTCACCCGTCACGGGGTTGCAGATGGTCGAAGTTCCAATCAAGATCCACGTCACGAACCTGATCAAGCAAGCGCGGGAGGCAGTCCGTCCGATGGCGGTTTTGTCCACCGCGATCAAGGACAAGGCCCTGCTCGCCGCAGCCGACCGGCTGGAGGCGGAACGTGAGGCCATCCTGGAGGCCAACCGGCAGGACGTGGAGGCGGTGGGAAAAAGCCTTGCGGGCGAGACGAACAAGGACACGGTGAAGAAGGCGGTGGAGCGGGTCCGGCTCACCGGCGAAACGGTCCAGGAGATGGTCGAGGGGCTGCGGCACGCGGCGGAGCTGCCGGATCCAGTCGGAGAGATCACGAAGCTCTGGCGCAGGCCCAACGGACTGGACGTGAGCCGCATGCGGGTGCCGATCGGGCTCATCGGCATCGTCTCCGATGCGGACCCCCTCGTGACGACCGACGCAATCGCTCTGTGTCTGAAATCCGGCAACGTCTCGATCGTGCGGGGCGGGGCGGAGTGGGCGAAGTCCGGGGCGCTGATCGCGACGCTTCTACGGGAGGCCCTGGGGCAGGCCGGCGTGCCCCCCGGCGGGGTGACTTTCGTGGACCGGCCTGACAAGGAGGCGGCGCTGGAGCTGCTCCGGCAGAGCAAATCGCTGGACGCGATGATCCCGCGCGGCAGCGCCGGGTTGAGAAAGGCGGTCGTGGAGCAGAGCCGGGTGCCGGTCCTGGGACAGGACGGGGGCATCTGCCACGTGTACGTTGACGCCGACGTGGACCTGCCCATGGCCCAGAACCTCGTGATCAATTCCAAGGCGCAGCGGCCCGCCGTGCCGAACGCCGTCGATACTCTCCTGGTCCACCAGACCGTCGCGCGGGCGCTCCTGCCGGGATTGATCAGGCGGCTGCTCGACGAGTTCAAGGTGGAGGTGCATGGCTGCCCCAAGACCATGGCCCTGACGGGCACCTTCGACTTGCCCAGCTACAAGAGCGTCAAGCCGGCGACGGAGGAAGATTGGACCAGACAATTCCTCTCCCCGACCCTGGCGGTCAGGATGGTCAAGGACCTGGACGAGGCGCTGGAGCACATCGCCCGCTACGGCCCCGGCCATACGGCCACGATCGTGACCAGGGGCTATGCCACGGCGATGCGGTTCGTCCGGGAGGTGGATGCCAGCGCGGTCCTCGTCAACGCCTCCACGCGCCTCCACGACGGGGAGGAGTTCGGGCTGGGCGGAGAGATCGGGATCAGCACGATGCGGATCCACGGGCGGGGGCCGGTGGCGCTGGAGGAGCTGACTTGCGAGAAATACGTCGTCCTGGGGGCCGGGCAGCTTCGCCATCCGCATCCAGTGCCGGAGGCCTACGAGGATGCGATCATGCTGAAGCGGCCCTCTTAAATGACCGTGACGCGTGATGGGTGACGGGTAAAGACTCCTGTCTGGTCGTTCGCGCCCTTCCCCTTGTCCTCCATGTCTCCTCTACAGTCTGACAAAGAGATCAAGCAGGCTCTCGTAGAGCATCTGAGCTGGTGGGGGCTCCGCCGGTTCGACACGGACGAGGCCTATTTCCGCTGGCAGAGGGAAACGCTCAGTGCCGGCGAGCTCGCCGATCTCCAGCGTCTGGCCGAGCGGAAGCGTTCCGCTGAGGCCTCGGCGGAGGTCGCCTTCTACGACCGGGCCGCCGATGCCCGCATCCTGCCGGTTCTCTACAGCCAGCGCTACGACTATTACATCAACGTCGGCCTGCCGGTGGCCGAACAGATCGGGGCCCTCTGCGGCGGAGGGATGTCTGGTTCCACCGTGCTCGACTTCGGCTGCGGGATCGGGCTGCTCACCGGCTTTTACGCCAGACAATTCCCGGCCCTGTCGTTCGTCGGGCTCGACCGGTCCCCTGCCTCCATTTCCGTCGCGCGGGAGCGGGCCCGGGCGCTGGGGCTCGCGAACGTCCGGTTCGACTGTGTGGATGTCGAGGCGGCGCCGTGCCTGGAGCCTGTTCACCTCGTCTTGTCCACCCATGCGCTGCTTCAAGCCGAGCAGGAGCCGGGTCTCCCCAGCCTGGATTGGCGGACGTTCGAGCGGGGGGAGGATCCTGAGGCCCAGGCGCGCTTCGAGAAACGGACCGGTCTCGGATTGCGGCTGGACCGGCTCTGTGCCTGGCTGGCTCCAGACGGATTGCTGATCGTGTTCGAGAAGGCCCGGCTTCTGGCCCGGCGGGTGCCCTTTCAGCGAGCTTTTGCGAGCCGTGGATTCCGGCTCCTCGAACGGCCCTTGCCGATCCGCTATCCGGTTGTGGAGGAGGTGACGGACGATGGTCCTCTTTACGTCATGACCCGGTCCCAGTCGGGCGAGGCGGGGAGGCGGAGGGAGGGCGTGGAGTGGGACGAAGCTCCGGAGGCGCTCGAAGAGCCCGATTCGATGGAGCCGCCCGGATCCGCGCCAGCCCAAGGGGCCGATTCCGCCACGACGCCGCTCTATGAAAACCACTTTCCGTCGGCCCAGTCGGTCTGGGAGCGGCTGCCCCACCGCACCGTCCTCAAGGAGACGACCTGGGAGGGGGCCGACGGGTATCGGATGCACGTGGAATTGGGGACGACGGACGGGCTGTTGTACCTCTACCAAGCCAACACGTTCGACCAGCGGCAACTGGTCCTGGTGGAGCCGGAGCGTTCGGCCTTGCTGGAGCAGTATTACCAGGAGATCGTCGAGGAAAGGCAGAAATAGGATGGAACAGGCCTTGACCAGCCTTCGGGGGCGGCCCTAGAATGGCCTAATTATTTGGGGAAAGCGACGGTTGCATGAGGATTGAATATTCCAAAGGGGCGAAGGCCACCCGGGAGCTGATCCAACTGCACCGGCGGGCCTCGGAAGCCGCCGGTGGGCGGAAGATGAAGGTCATGCTGATCTTCCCCCCGGACTGGTACCCCTCCGAGCCCTACCTGAGCCTGCCCACCCTGACCTCCGTCCTCCGTGCCGCCGGGCACCAGGTCGTCCAGAAAGACGTCAACCTCGAAATGTACGACTGGTTCTTCAGCGGGGACTTCCTCCGCCGTGTCCTCAAGCGGGTGCCCCTGCAACTGGACCGGCTGCGCAAGCTCTCCAAGAAGCGTCCGTTGGAGGAGTGGGAGACGGATCTGCAGGTGGCCCTCTGCGACCTGACGCGGGATCGGATCGCGGAGCTGACCGAGCGGGCGGAGGAGGCCAAGCGGATCGTCCGGAGCCAGGACTTCTACGACGCGGACAGGCTGGAACGGGCGATCACCGTCTTCCGCGAGGTTACGGCGGCCATCTCCCTGGTCTACGCCCCGGCGCGGATCTGCATGCCGCCCATGGAGACCGACCTGTCCTACAAGGTCTTCGTCTCCGCCGAGCTGATCGAGGCGGCCCAGGATACGCAGGTCAACGTCTACCGGGACGTCTTCGAGCACCTGGTCAGACCGGCGATCGAGGCCGAGAAGCCAGACGTGATCGGCATCTCGATCGTGCTGCAGCAGCAGCTCTTCTCCACGGTCACGTTTTGCGCCCTGATCAAGCAGCAGTTCCCGAACGTCCACCTGACCGTCGGCGGCAACACGGTGACCAGGCTGCGGGACGTGCTGCCGAACAAGCCGGACCTCTTCGCCCTGTTCGACAGCGCCGTGGTCTACGAAGGCGAGACCGCCTTCCTGCAACTGGTCGAGGCGGTGGGGGCCGGCCGGGATCTCTCCGGCGTTCCCAACCTGATTTATCGCGACCGGTCCGGCATTCACACCTCGCCGCTGACCTATGCGGAGGACATGGCGGCGCTCCCGCCGCCGGACTTCGACGGCCTGCCGCTGGAGAAATATTTCGTGCCAGACCGGGTGCTCCCGTACCTGGCCACGCGCGGTTGCTACTGGGGCCGGTGCGAGTTCTGCGATCACGGGGAGGGGTACGCGGCCGGCTACCGGACGAAGAAGCTCGACCAGATCGTCGAGGAGATCCGGGGGCTGAAAACGAAATACGGGGCGCGGCACTTCCACTTCACGGACGAGTCCTACCCGCCGGCCCTCTTCCGGAAGCTCACGCGCCGGCTGGTGGAGACCAACCTGGACATCCTCTGGACCACCCACATGCGGTTCGAGAAGAGCCTCCTTGAGGGGCCGGTGTGGCGGGACGCGGCGGCCTCCGGCTGCCGGTACCTGCACTTCGGGTTCGAGTCCGGCAACGAACGGGTCCTCAAGCTGATGGACAAGGCCACGACCGGCGACGTGATCCGGCGGAGCCTGGAGCTGTCGGCCGGCGTGGGGATCTGGAACCACGTCATGGGGTTCTTCGGGTTCCCGGGCGAGACCAGGGAAGAGGCGTTGAGCTCGATCCGGTTCCTGGAGGACAACAGGGACTTCGTCCATTCGATCGGCTTCGGCACCTTCGACCTGAGCCGGCACACGCCGGTCGCGAAGAATCCGGAGAAGTTCGGGGTCACGCCCTACGTCAACCCGGACTGGGATCTGGCGTTGGACTACTATTTCACGGTGAAGGACGGGCTCAGCGTGGAGGAGGCCGAGCGGGTGTTCGAGGAGTTCGAGCGGAACCACTATCCCGGTTGGGACCTGCGGATCTTCGTCCGCGAATACATCTTCCTCTACGTGGCCAGGTTCGGCACGAACAAGCTGCCGGTCCTGCAGTTCAGGCCGCCCGAAGTGGGCGTCGGGGCTCTCAGTCCGGTGGGCGGCAAGGCGGGCTGACGTGGGCGCCGGCCTCATCACGATTGACGGGCGGGAGGCGGGCGACCGGCCGGCCCAGGCCGGCCGCAAGCTCAAGACCCTCCTGTTGTTCCCCCCCGAATGGG